>DATIPQ010000032.1 GCA_035471785.1 Acidobacteriota bacterium | reverse complement strand
CCCAGGGCCAGCAGAATGTGGAAGGCCAGGGCCGTCAGGGGCAGGTGGGCCTGAGGATCATCCATCTGCTTGTCTCGCTTGGGTGCGGGCATGATCGTCCTCTTCTCCTTGGCTTTCCAACGACTATAGCTGTTACAAAGGCATTGGGTCAAGGCCATCCGTTAACCCCCAACACTCTTTTGCCCTCCGGGGGCCGCCTGGCAAGGCCGGGATAGCGTCCGCGTGACCGACTACGATCCACGCCGCGGACCCGCCTATCCGCCCTTGACCGTGGTGCCGCGCCTCAGCGTCGGATTTCCGGATTCCTCCAGCGTCTTGCCCCTCGGCACCCCGCCGCCACACGGTGACGGTGCGCATTCGCGCCGCCGGCCAAGAGGCGCTTTCGGGGCAGGTGAAGCTTGATTTGCCGGCCCGATAGTCCGGCGAAAGTTCCCTTAGCAAGTGCCGCTGTCGCGTCCCGCCGACAGGGAATAGGCCAGCCACCCGCAGCCCAGGGCAGCCAGAGGGACAGGGAGGGCCACGCCCAGGACGGTCATGAGCGGCTGCAGAAAGCTGTCCCAACCCAAGGAATAGTGGACGGCCCAAACTCCCGCGCCGACGGCCATCGACCACAGCGCGGGACGTTGTCCGCAGGCCCTGCCGTAGATGCCCAAGGTGAGCGGAACCAGGAGCCCTACCAGCGGCAGCGAGTAAGCGTCTTCGAGCAGGCTGTAGGCGTCCTCGCCCAAGTAGGCTACGGCCACGCTGGCCGCGGATATGAAGACGATGCAGAGACGGGTCAGGAGGTTTGAAGAGAGACGTCCGCGATTGAATCGCTCCAGCAGGTTGAGGGAAAGGATGGAAGCCGGAGCCAGCAAGGCGCTGTCGATGGTGGAGAGAATGGCGGAAGCCAGGGTGAGCAGGAAGATGATGAAGGTCAGCGGACTCAGGAAGGCCTGGCCCAATGCCGGAACGATGGCCTGCTGCTGATCGGCGGGAAGCAGCAGGTGGGCCGCCAGTCCCAGCATGACCGGAATCATGCCGAAAAGCAGGTATCCGGTCCCCGCACACCAGCAGGCTCTTCGGGCTGTTTGAGCCGAACGGGACGCGAAGATGCGCTGCGTCAGGTCTTGGGCGGGGATGTTTCCCAAGGCGGCCACGCAGAAGAGGCTCAGCCAGCGCAGCACTTCCTCCACGTTCTCGATGGGTATGGGGGTCAGCAGCGCCTGGGGAGTCTCCTCCAGCAGGCGAAACCAGCCGTCCGCGATGCTGCCGGCCCCTAGCGATCCCAGCACCGAAAGGGCCAGCACGATGAGTCCGGCCAGCATCAGCAGCAGTTGGATCAAGTCGGTCAGGGTCACCGACCACATTCCGCCCAGGCAAGTGTAGCCGGTTCCGACCACAGCCACCACCAGGATTCCGGTCGTCAAATCGATTCCCGTAGTCAGCTCCAGCATTCCCGCCAGGGCGATGAACTGGACGGCGATCCATCCGAAGTAGCTGGGCACCATGATGAGGGCCGAGAGGGTCTCGGCGGCGCCTCCGAATCGGCGGCGGAAGAAGTCGGGCAGGGTCAGCAGCTTCATCTCCCACAGCGGACGCGCAAAGAAGAATCCGGCGATGAGAAGGCAGCACCCTGAGCCCAACGGTTCCAGGGCGATGGTCCGCAGCCCGCCTTGTCGGACTTCGTCTGCTGCCGTGAGCAGCGTTCCCGCCCCGAACCAGGTGGCCATCAGCGTGGCCGAGGCCAGCGGAAGGGTGAGCCTTCGCCCGGCCACCAGGAAGTCCTCGGCATCGTGAATCCGCCGCTGGGCGACGAAGGCCACGGCGTACATGACCAGCACGTAGCCTGCTAAAACGATCCCTGCAGTCGACCACATGGTATTGAAGGCAGGATTCTACACCCCGGGAGGCCCGGCGGAAACTGGCCCAATCGGGAACAGGAGCCAACCAAGTGCCCTCCCGCTCCGTCAAACTTACGGGGAGAACTGCATCGAAAGGACGATTGATCATGATCAGAATCCAATATTTGCTGCGCAGACTGAAGAATGCGCCGCTCTTCAGCGCCGTTTCTCTTCTCACCCTGGCGTTGGGGATCGGGGCCGTCACGGCTGTTTTTTCCATGATCGAGGGAATCGTCCTCAAGCCGCTGCCTTATCCCGAGTCGGGCAAGCTGGTCAGTCTGCTTCACGTGGCTCCCAAGCTGGCTCCCTCGGGAGAGGGGGTGATCGGCGTTTCCCAGGCCTGCTTCTTTACCTATCGTGAAGAAGGGCAGGCCTTCGAAGATGTCGCGCTCTACAGTCCAACTTCTTTGATCGTGGAGGGGCGCGAACGTCCCGAGCGCGTCCGCGGATTGCGCGTCACCGATGCCGTGTTGCCCTTGCTGCGCACCCGTCCCCTGGCGGGACGTCTTTTCCGCCCCGAAGATGACAGACCCGAAAGCCCGCGCGTCGCCGTCATCAGCCACGGACTCTGGCAACGCCGCTTCGGGGCCCAGGAATCGGCGCTGGGAAGCCAGATGCGGATCGACGGCATTCCCTGGACGGTGATCGGGGTGCTGCCCCCTGGCTTCGACCTTCTCGGCTTGCAGCCTGAAGTCCTGGTTCCCTACCGTTTCGACCGCAATTCGGCCCGCATGAGCAACTTCAGCCATAGGGGATTGGCGCGCCTCAAGCCCCAGGCCGATCTAGAGACGGCGGCGGCGGACGTGGAGCGGATGATTCCTTTGGCCACCGAGAAGTTCCCCAGGGGACTCAACCTGAACATGCTTCGCGACGCAGGATTCGCACCCTATATCCGGCCCCTCAAGGATGAGCTGATCGGAGATGCAGGCCAAGCCCTGTGGCTGCTGCTGGGCGCCGTGGGAATCGTCCTGATCATCGCCTGCACCAATGTCGCCAATCTCTTCCTGGTGCGCAGCGAAGGACGCAAGCGGGAGTTCGGCGTGCGCCGGGCCTTGGGCGCCAGCCGGCTGCAAATAGGCAAAGAAATCGCCGCCGAAAACCTGCTCTTGGCAGCAGCGGGCGGAGGACTGGGATTGCTGCTGGCTCAAGGGGCGATCGAACTGCTGAAAGGGTTCGAACCCTCTCACTTGCCCCGTTTGGCCGACATCTCCATCAGTGTCAGCGTGGTGCTTTTCGCGCTCTCGGTTTCGCTGCTCAGCATGGCTCTCTGTTCCCTTCTTCCTCTGCTGGGCACCCTCAAGCTCGATTTGGTCAAAGCCCTCAAGAGCGGCTCGCGCGGGAGCAGCCAGGGACGTCATCATCACCGTGTCCGCAACTTGCTGGTGGTGGGTCAACTGGCCCTGGCGCTGACGCTCTTGATCGGGTCCGGGTTGCTGGCCCGCAGCTTCTATAATCTGTCCAGGGTGGAACCCGGGTTCCAGCGTCCTCAGGAAGTCGCCACCATGAAGCTCTATTTGCCCGAGGCCGTGGTACCCGAGGCTGAGCAGGTGGCATGGACTCACCGCCAGATCCTGGAGTCGATCCGCAGTCTCCCCGGGGTCACGGCGGCTGGCGTGGTTTCCAATCTGCCCATGGCGCAGGAGGGTTCCTACGACGACTTGCTGGAAGTGGAAGAATTCCCCGTCCCCTCCGGAGAGATGCCCCCGGGACGCCGCTTCAAGTGGATCTCGCCCGGTTATCTGGAGGCCATGGAGATCCCCCTCATTTCAGGGCGCGTATTCGATTGGAACGACGTGCACAATGCCAATTCGGTCGTGCTGGTCAACCGGGCCTTTACCCGTCTTTACTGGCCCGACCCCAGCATGGCGGTGGGGAAGAGGATCAGGGAAAGCGGAGACCGTAATTCTCGGGAGATCGTAGGCGTGATCGGCGACGTGCGCGACGACAGTTTGGCCGCCCAGCCGGAGCCGACCGTCTATTGGCCGCTGATGGTGGCCGGCATGTGGGGGCAGGAACGATTCGTACTTCGCACTCATGACTATGCCGTCCGCGCCCGGGCGGGTGCCGGCGCCTCGCTCAATCAGCAGATGAGGGAGGCCGTCTGGTCGGCCAATGGCAGCCTGGCCGTGGCCAACATGAGGACTCTCGATACCCTGGTGGCCCGCTCCAGGGCTCACCTGACCTTCACCCTGGCCCTCATCGCCGTGGCTGCCGGCGGCGCGCTGCTTCTGGCGATGGTCGGAATCTACGGCGTCATCTCCCACTCGGTCAGCCAGCGCACCCAGGAGATCGGCATCCGCGCCGCCTTGGGGGCCGACCGTCGCGACATCGGCCTGCTGATCTTGCGCCATGGACTGATGCTGACCGGCGCCGGAGTCATCCTGGGCGTGGGTTGTTCGGTCCTGCTGACGCGGTGGATGACCCACCTTCTCTACCAGACCGGCGGACTCGACCCCTTGACCTATTCGCTGGTCATCGCGCTCCTCTCGGCGGTGGCCCTGGCCGCCTCCGGACTGCCGGCCCGCCGGGCCGCCCGCCTCGACCCCGTCGAGGCCATGCGCCAAGAGTAGAAGATACGACGCCTGAGGCCTTGCCTAGGCTCCGGCTTTGCTGTACACATCTTCAGGACCCTTTTCCCTGGCGAATATCTTTGATTCTGGGCGGCAGGGACCGCCGGAGGAGGCTCGTATGGTGATCAGGAGATTCGGTATTTTTTCCGTGGCCAAGATTTTCGGGGCCGTATACGGCACCATGGGATTGATTTTCGGGTGCATGCTCGCCTTGGCTTCTTTGGCGGGTGGATTGTCGGCCATGTCCGACGTGCCGGAAGGCGGCATCATCGGCGCCGTTCTCGGTGTCGGCGCCATCATTATCCTGCCTCTGTTCTACGGCATTATAGGAATGATAGGCGGGGCCATTTCGGCAGCCCTATACAACCTCTTCGCCAGCATGGTGGGCGGCGTGCAGGTTGACCTGGAGCAAGTCCCGGCTCCGGCAGCTAGG
Source organism: Acidobacteriota bacterium (assembly GCA_035471785.1). Lineage (NCBI taxonomy): Bacteria > Pseudomonadati > Acidobacteriota > Acidobacteriota bacterium. The sequence continues at coordinate 7,634 of DATIPQ010000032.1, read as the reverse complement.
CGCAGTCCGTAGAATCTTGATGACCTGCCGGGGGCGTGCTAAGTTCGGCTCATGACTCTCGCCCAGGAACCTCGCCACCCGCACGTCCAGACCCCCTTCCGGCGCTTCGACAGCCAGCCGGGCGGGCCGGTCCTGCACCGCGAACTGGCCGAAACGGGCGTGCGCCGTCTGGGGATGATGGCCCTGGTCTATGCCGCGGTCTCCCTGGCCTACTTCATCATCCCCAAGGTGCCGGTGGCCATGGAGGGGTTCCAGCGCTACTTCGGGCTGGCCATGGTGGTGGTGTCGGTGGGGGTCTTTCTGGCTACCCGCTATCTGGACTGGGATCCCTGGCTGATGCTCGACCTGGGACTCTCTTACGAGGTCCTGGGCGCGCTGGGAATCGAGATCTGGATACTGCGCTGGCAGGGCGGTTGGTGGGAAGGGGCGGAGACCGTTTGGGGGCACGGGATTTCCTGGACCTGCGTGTGGCTGGTCTGTTTTCCGCTGCTGGTCCCGACAACCAAGGGCAAAGCCCTGCTGGCGGCGCTGGCGGCAGCCTCGGTGCGGCCGCTCATGCTGCTCATCGCGATCTCCGGCGGCGCGCCCTCTCCGGATCTGGCCGAAGCCGCCCTGTGGGTCGCTCCCAACTACCTGTGCGTGGGCATCGCCATGGTTTCGGCCCACGTCGTCTACAGCCTGGGCACCGCCGTTTCCGAAGCCCGCAAGATGGGCAGCTACCAACTGGTGGAGCGGCTGGGAGCGGGCGGCATGGGCGAAGTGTGGAGGGCCCAGCACGAGATGCTGGCGCGTCCGGCGGCGGTCAAGCTGATCCGTCCCGAAGTCTTGGGCGTGGACGAAGCGCAAGGGCGCCAGTTGACGGCCCGCTTCGAGCGCGAGGCCCGGGCCACCGCCAGCCTCACTTCGCCCCACACGGTGGGCCTCTACGATTTCGGCGTGGCGCCTGACGGCACCTTCTACTACGTGATGGAGTTGTTGCAGGGGCTGGACCTGGAAATGCTGGTGGAACGCTTCGGACCCCTTCCCGCGCCGCGTGCCGTTCACTTGCTGCGCCAGGCCTGCGCCTCGCTGCGAGAGGCCCACGCGGCTGGAATCGTCCACCGCGACATCAAGCCCGCCAACCTCTACGTGTGCAAGCTGGGCCTTGAGCACGATTTCGTCAAGGTCTTGGATTTCGGCCTGGTGAAGAAGATCGAGGGAGACGATCAGTCGACCGCACTGACCCTTGAAAACACCACTGCGGGCACGCCCCAGTTCATGGCTCCCGAAATGGCGCTGGGTAAGGACTTTGACGCGCGCGCCGACATTTACGCCCTCGCTTGTACCGCCTACTGGATGCTGACCGGATGCCACGTATTCGAGGGCGCCGGCGCCTTGCAGGTCATCATGGAACACGTCCAGACTCCGCCCATAGCGCCCAGTCAGCGCACCGAACTGAGCATCCCTCAGGGCCTCGATGAACTGATACTGCAGTGCTTGGCCAAGGATCCCGCCCGGCGTCCCGGCAGTGTGGAAGCGTTCAGCCAGGGCCTTTGCGCCCTCGACGACCAATCGTGGACCGAAAGCGACGCCGCCCGCTGGTGGGCCCTTCACCTCCCGGACCTGACCGGGAGGAGCAGCCGAGGTTCGGCGCCGCCCGCCGCGTAAAGGCTCAGACGGCTACCACCAGACCGCGGAAATCGGTTGGGGAAAGGTCGGTCCACTTGCGGAAGGTACGCTGGAAGTGGCGCAGATCGCCGAAGCCCGAGTCAAAGCAGGCCTCGGTGACGGAGCAGTCGTCCTCAAGCAGCAAATCGATGCAGTGCTGCAGCCTGACTCGTTGCATCCACTGAATGAAGGGTATTCCGACTTTGCGATGAAAGTAACGGCAGAAATAGCTCTTCTCCAGGGCCGCGATCTGGGCCGCATCTTCCAGGGTGATCCTGCCGTCGAGATTCTCGAGGATGTACTCCTCCAGACGGCGCAGCCGGGCATGGTAGTCGATGGCATAGCGGTTGGTCGCACCCGGAAATTGCAGCCGCCAGGCTTCGCCGGGCCCCAGCCCCTCGTCCGAAGGTGAGGACACCAACTCCAAGCCCACCAGGGATGATCCGTTTTCCAGGGGCTTTTGAAAGCGCACGAGCGCATCGCTCATGAGGGCGGATCCGGCTTGGACCGAAACTAGGTCCTCGGGCGCAAGGGGCCCGCAAACGACCGCCAAGCCGCCTGGGCTGACGTTGAGGGTGATACCCTTCTGCGGCGCTTCCTCACCGCTTTTGATTTGAACGGCGACTTTCAGGGGTTTTCTGGGGCACCGCCGCCTGTCCTGCGTCATGACAGCCTCTCTTCGCGACCATTCGGCGGCCGCTACCCACATCATCGGCGCCGAGGGGCGATTAGCATGTGATCCAACTCACGCCTGGTCTCGCAGGAGCGCTGAAGGAGACTAAAGAAAGATCTTGATTTCCCGGCACTGTCTATCTAGACTTCCGGCAATGTTGGCACGGGCTGCCACAGTCCGGCCAACTCCGTTATTTGGGAGGAAACCAATGAACAAGTTGTGGTGCGGAATCGTGGTTGTGGCGCTGTGTCTTTCCGGTCTGCGCGCAGGCCAGGCCAGCGGTAGCTACAAAGAGGCGGAGGGTGAATTCACGATCGGCTATGCGGTGGCCGAGCGCGATGCCGCCAGCGGCGCCGTGCGCATCCTGCTTGCAGCCGAAGCGCCCCAGTTGCAGGATCGCGATCAACACCTGGATCGCCTCGACGCTCTCTGCGAGGCTGCTCCCGGGGGCTGTCTGATCGTGGAGCCGACGCCCGAGGGTGACCACTTCAACGTTACGCTTCAACTGGAGGAGCTGAGCTACGGGGGAGGCGGTCAGTATGATTCTCAGATCGAAATCAGCGCCCACAAGGCCAGCGGCAAGATCGACAGCGAAGTCCTCAGCGGGCAGTTGAACGTCACCTTCGAAGCCGACTTCCTGCCGCCCCGGAAGGCCAGCGGCGACCTGCCTGCTGACGGAGGGGAGCCGGGCGCGGCTCTGATGGCCCAGATGGAAGCCATCGCCTCGGGCGACCGGGACGCCATCCTGCGTACGCTCACCGAGGAGCAACGTGACATGTTCGCCCAGCTCACGACCGAGGAGCAGGAGCAGGCGCTGGCCGACTCCGCCGAGTTCGCCCCCCAGAACGTCAAGATCACGGGCGGCGTCCTCTACGACGGCTACGCCATCGTCGAGTACCAGGCCGAGATGTTCGGAGAAGCCGTCACCGGACGGGCCTTGCTCTCTCGAGAGGGAGACCAATGGCGAGTCCGCGAAGTCTCCAACTCCGCTGGGTGAGGGCCGCTTTCAAGTCTACTGGGAGCGCTCTTCAAGGGTGCAGCAGCGGACGGGGACGTCGTTGGGAGTGGTCAGGCTGAACCGTTCTCCGGCTGCCAGCTCGGCCGCGCCGGGGACGCGGAAGCGATAGCCGCGAAAGCTGGCCGGGTCGAACTTGAAGCGGATCCGCTCGCCAGATCGTGATTGGGCGGTCACGGTCAGCCGGGCCGAGTCGACATCGGTGATGCAATAGTCCTGCATACCTCGCGTATTGGGGCGCCGTGACCGTCCTGCCTTGGCTCCTTTGCCCTCCCCTTTCTGGCCTCGCGCCGCTTCCACTTGCAGGCGGTCGAACTTCTCTCCCGGAGGACCCACGATGGAGAAACGCTCGCCCTCCTCGACCCCGGTCAGATTGGCCCGGAAACAGCGGCCCTTGAAGACCGAGGGAGGCATGCGGAAAGACAGCGTTTCGCCGCTCTCGCCGCGCGCCGTCACCACCCAGGTGCGCGAATCGATGGAGTCGATTTCATACTCGCCCGGCTGGAAGAAGGCGCCGACAAGAAAAGCCATGCCCCCGGTCAACACGAGCACAAGCAGCAGAATCAGTCGATTTGTCGCTTTCATGACCTGCTAGTGTACCTGTCCCCAGACCGCGCTCACAAGATGGCTTGTCCGGCCGCGCTCTGCTAGACTCGACCGGCTATCGCTTTAGGGCAATTACAAAACATCAGCCAGTGACTGCAATCTGCCGTCACGCAACAGCGTGGATTGTCATGAAAAGAACCCTCTGCCTGCTTCTCTGCTTGTTCCTGGTCTCGGCAACCGCCTTGCCAGCGCCTCCTCTTCAGCAGCCTCAAGACACGGAAGATTCGGACAGCCGTATGAATTCGGCCACCTTCAAGGGCCTGAAGATGCGCGGCATCGGCCCCGCTTTCATGTCGGGACGCATCGCCGATCTGGTCATCCACCCCGAGGACGAAAGCATCTGGTATGTGGCCGCGGGCTCGGGAGGAGTGTGGAAGTCGGTCAACGCCGGCACCACCTGGACCTCGATATTCGAAGGACAGGGAAGCTACTCCATCGGCTGCCTCAGCCTCGACCCCTCCAATCCACATGTTCTCTGGGTGGGGACGGGCGAAGACGTGGGAGGACGCCACGTGGGCTACGGCGACGGCATCTACCGCAGCGACGACGGCGGCAAGAGCTGGCGCAACATGGGGCTGAAAGATTCCCAGCACATCGCCCGCATCATCGTCAGTCCCGAGGATTCGGACGTCATCTACGTCGCCGCCCAGGGACCTCTCTGGAGTCCGGGCGGAGAACGTGGATTCTTCAAGTCGAGCGACGGCGGCCAGACCTGGAAGAAGACGCTGGGGGACGAGGAGTGGACCGGAGTCACCGACATTGTGGCCGATCCCAGGGACCCCAACCGGGTCTACGCCGCCACCTGGCAGCACCACCGAACCGTGGCCGCCTACATGGGGGGCGGTCCCGAGTCCGCCATCCACCGCAGCGAGGACGGCGGCGAAACCTGGAGCAAGCTGAGCAAAGGCCTTCCCGAGGGACCCAAGGGCAAGATCGGCCTGGCCATCTCGCACCAGCAGCCCGACGTGGTCTACGCCGCCATTGAACTGAAGCGCAAGACGGGAGCCGTTTACCGTTCGACCGACCGCGGAGAGAGCTGGGAAAAGCGCTCCGACACCGTCTCGGGAGGGACGGGTCCCCACTACTACCAGGAACTCTACGCCTCGCCCCACCACTTCGACCGCCTCTACCTGATGGACGCCTGGATGCAGTTCTCGGTGGACGGCGGCAAAACTTTTCAGCGCATCAACCGCGAGCACCGCCACGGCGACAATCACGCCCTGGCCTTCAAGCCCAGCGATCCCGACTACATCATGGTGGGCACCGACGGCGGCGTCTACGAGAGTTTCGACTTGGCCGACAACTGGCGCTATATCCAAAACCTGCCCCTGACCCAGTTCTACAAAGTGGCCCTCGACGATGCCGAGCCTTTCTACAACATCTACGGCGGCACCCAGGACAACGGCACCCAAGGCGGCCCCTCGCGGACGGACAACGTCCACGGCATCCAGAACTCCGACTGGAGCATCGTCCTGAACTGGGACGGGCACCAGCCGGCCACCGAACCGGGCAATCCCGACATCATTTACGGCGAACGCCAGCAGGGGACCCTCTCGCGTATCGACATCAGCACCGGCGAGGTGGTCGACATTCAGCCCCAGCCGGGAGCCGACGAAGACTACGAACGCTTCAACTGGGACGCTCCCATCCTGGTCAGTCCCCACGACCCCGCCCGTATCTACTTCGCTTCCCAGAGGCTGTGGAGATCGGACAACCGGGGAGATGAGTGGCGGGCCGTCTCGGGCGACCTGACCCGCGACCAGGAACGCATCACCCTGCCCATCATGGGCAAGCAGCAGAGCTGGGACTCGGCCTGGGACGTCGGGGCCATGTCCAACTACAACACCATCACCTCCATCGCCGAGTCTCCCCAGTTCGAGGGGCTGCTCTACGTGGGGACCGACGACGGGCTGCTGCAGGTGAGCGAGAACGGCGGCGACAGTTGGCGGGCGGTGGAAGTGGGCAGCATGCCCGACGTCCCCGGCACGGCCTTCGTCAACGACATCAAGGCCGACCTGCATGACGCCGACAGCGTCTACGTGGCCCTCGACAACCACAAGTACGGAGATCTCACGCCTTACCTGCTCAAGAGCAGCGACCGCGGCGCTACCTGGACCTCCATCCGGGGCGACCTTCCAGACCGCACCCTGGTGTGGCGGGTGGTGCAGGACCACGTCAAACCCGAACTGCTCTTCGCCGCCACCGAATTCGGCATCTATTTCACCGTTGACGCGGGCGGCTCCTGGATCAAGCTGGAGGGCGGCATGCCCACCATCTCCTTCCGCGACCTGGCCATCCAAAGGCGGGAGAACGACCTGGTGGGGGCTTCCTTCGGGCGCGGCTTCTATGTACTCGACGACTACAGCTCCCTGCGCGCTGTCTCCGAGGAGACACTGGCCGCCGAGGCCGCCCTTTTTCCCACCCGCCAGGCCTGGTGGTACTTTCCACGTCCCGATCTCAGCTTCGACGATGAAAAAGGGTCGCAGGGAGCCTCTCATTTCGTGGCGCCCAACCCGCCCTTCGGGGCCGTCTTCACCTACCACCTGCGCGACGGACTGCAGACCCGGGAGCAGAGGCGCCAGGAGACCGAAAAGCAGTTGGAAGCCGGCCAGGATGTACCTTTTCCGGGCTGGGACGCCCTCAGCCAGGAAATCGCCGAGTCCGACCCCAAGATCTGGATCATCGTCAAGGACTCCCAGGGCAATACCGTCCGCCGCGTCAGCGGACCCGTCGGCAAAGGCCTGCACCGCGTGGCCTGGGACCTGCGCTATCCGTCCCCCCAGGCCCTGCGGACGGGCTCCGGCTCGCCCTCAGGCCCCCAGCCCTCGGGAATGATGGCGGCCCCGGGAACCTACTCCGCCACCCTGTCCAAGGAAGTGGGCGGCGAGATCACCAGCCTGGGCGCCTCGATCGAGTTTGAGGTTGTGCCTCTCATGGAAGGGGCCTTAGAAGGCAGCTCGCCTGCCGAGACGGCCGCCTTCTGGAGGGCCTATGAAGGAGCCGTCCGCGTGGCTTCGGCGGTCAACCAGGCCCTGGGCAACGAACTGGCCCGCCTCCAGGCCATGAAGACGGCTCTGCAGCGCACGCCGGCAGCGCCGGGCCAACTCGACACCCGCCTCAACGGCCTGCGCAATAGGCTCCTGGAACTGCAGGAGCGGCTCTTCGGCAACCGTGCCAAGAACCAGATCGGCGAGAAGACCAGGCCCACGGTGGGCTCGCGGCTTTTCGCGGTGCAACGGGGCATCGAGCGGTCCACCTACGGCCCCACGGCGACTCACCGTCAGCAGCTCGAAATCATCAACAACCAACTGGAGCAGATCAAGTCCGACCTGGAGTCCGCCCGAAGCCAAGCAGATGCTCTCGGCCAGGACTTGCAACAAGCCGGCGCCCCCTGGGTAGAAGGCAACCGGCTGCCCAGGTAGGTAATGCCCCTTGAAAAACAAGAGGTGCAAAACAAGTCCCGTGGGAGGCGCATCCTCGCGGCGATTCCCACAGTTGTTCCTGGAAGTCTCCGGAGCTGACTTGTTTGCGGGGTGGCCAGCCAAGTTGTCCCGGCCAGCCCCCTTGCGACATCACCTGCATCGCCGCAAGGATGCGCCTCCCACCAGGCCAGGTCCGGCTCGCCGAGGGCGAGCGATTCACTAGCCTGGCCTAGTGCTGCAGGTCATAGATTGTGGGCCACGGCCCTCCGTT
>DATIPQ010000031.1 GCA_035471785.1 Acidobacteriota bacterium | reverse complement strand
TTTACGCAGCGGTCTATCTGCAGCGAAGGCTCGGGATCTTAGACGAGCCACTTTGGCAGCCGTTTCAGACGGAATTGGAAACTCTCGTGAACCTGGAAGCGGCGAGGAAGTTCTGGGATAGGAAGAAGGACCAGAAGCAATACGATGCAGAGTTCGAGCGGCTGCTCGAAAAGCTGATAGTTCGTTCTCCTTCAGAAGAGAGCGACAAGTAGAAAGGAGCTGACAAATGCCTGGCGTTTTCAATACCATTGACCACGAGACTGAGGGTATCTCACGACAAGCATCCGAAGCCTTGATGCACGCCCTTTCGAAGGTGCTCCAAATGCTGGCGCATCTCGAAGCTAACAGAACTGACCAAGCAGAGGTCACTCGCGCTGAAGCAGTTAGAGATGTTGATCGCGCAGCACAGCTTCTTCACGATGTTGCTGACCGTGCCGGAACTTACCGGCTATCGATTCCAGGGCAAGGACATCCCGAAGACGAGGAACTACGGACTCTATACCAAACGATGGAGGCCTTCGGTTATCCACCACCGCTCAGGAACAGTGATTTGCCAAGAATCGGAGCGCAAGAGGCACGAGCCCTTCATGAACGGCTCGACCACGGCTCCCTGGGCGGATCAAACTACGACGTCTGGCAATCGACTCGTGACGTTCTCAGCCACGTACAGCGGATTCTTTCCATCGGCGTTGCGGCAGCAAGACTCTCAGCATTACATGGTCATCCATAAGAGCGCTGAGTCTAGATTGCTTCGCCAGTCACTGTTTTCAGTGCAGGAGTTGTCCCAACTAAAGGGCTTGACTGGCATCGAATTCCACAGCAGTCAGAAGGCGGAAGTGGTCCTGGTTGGTTGGACAGGTTGGCGGCTTGGCTAAGGTGGACTCCGGTGACTCCGGTGTTGCAATTACCGCCTCTAGGTTGGGTTTTGGAAGGGCCCTCGCCCTCTGTTTGGAAGGTGGTCGATCCTCTGTAATACTGGAAGCCAATTTTCTTCGTAGATCAAGGGGCCGATCTCATCAATACCTTGCGGAGAGTATGTGAGCGATACCCGCGAGCGCGACAAATCCTCCAGGTGCGCCCGTTCCTCCGGGCTCAAGTGCAAGGCTGCCTTTTTTCTCTGAAACGGCATGTCGTCCTCCTTATTCTGCCACAGGCAGATCAGGAGCGACGGCAGCCTGCACATCTGACCAAAACGAACCGTTATTTAAAAATCAATCGTGTAGTAATCGCGAGCAGCCTCATACCGCCGAGAGCAATCAGGCCTCCAGCGCGGTCGCTGAAACTTGATTGGTGTGTGAACTTGCTGGCCACCTAGTGGCCCTAGTGGCCCTAGTCCTCCGCGGGTTCTATCGATTCCACCCGGAAAGGGGTCCCCTGCATGTAGATGGTGACCGCTCCGGCATCGACCTGTCCCGCGGCCTTGACCAGGGCCCCTTCCCTGAACCAGGGCTGAGTGGGATAGTCCTGAAGGTTGAGCAGGAGAAAGTCGCCTTCCTCGGTCTTGAGCACCCATCCTCCCTCTTCCACGGTGGGAGCCAGGGTGCCTTCCAGTCGGCGGTCCTCTTGCCCCGGGTCCGACTGGCCGGCGCTCTGATCGGCCTCCTCATCATGGGGGGGCCCGCCGCAGGCCGCTGCCAGGGCCACGGCTGCCAAAAGTACAAAAAAGTGTCTCATGGCGGGCACTCTAGCGCGGAAGGCCTGGACGCACAAACGGCTTGAGTCGCACGGGCGGCACGTCTCCCGAGCGGCCTCCGGAGCGGCGCAGCGACAGCGGGGCCTCAAGAACCGTCAAATCGATCGTCAGCCCGCTCAGGACCTCTCCCGCCTCCACCTCGACCGACTCGATCTGGCCCTGGCCGTCAACCACCGCTCCGCACAAATCGCCCGTCTCGCAGATGATGCCGTTGTCGTCCAGATCGGTGCCGGCAATCAGGTCATAGGTGCCGTTGAAAACCAGCAGGCTGAAGTCGGCGCCGACCGGGGCGCTGAAAATGGTCAATTGAGTGACAGGATCGAGGGCGGCGATGGAAAGCGATTCGTCGAGCGCTCCGCCCGGAGCCTCTCCGTCGACCGTAAAGGAACCCTCGAGACGGGCACTGGGACGCTGAGGAGGCACAGCGGAAAGAGCCGTCAAAGATCCGCCGCTGAGAAACCCGAAAAGCTCGAAGGAGAATATGGGATGGTCTGACAGCACCCGGATGGAGCCTCCGGCCTGGTCGGCGAATCCGTCGATGATTTCGAAGAGCTGACGGGGAAGATGCTGGCCGGCCTGCAAGATGAAGTGAGCCTCTCCGGTGAGGAATCCGAAGAGGTCGTAAACGAACAGGTCGACATCGACGTCGACCGGGTTGGGATTGAGGAAGGTGATGCCGGTCAGGGCCCCCGGAATCCCCTGGGCGGGCAGTTCGGCCACCTGGGCCACCTGGGAATAGACGATATCCCTGACGGGAATGGTCTGTAGCTCAACCGAGGAGAGGAAGCTGCCGTCGGGAGCGCCGAAAGTGACGTCGCCCAGCAGGCCGGTGATGTCGGAGTCCACTCTCACCCAGCCCACGAAGTCCCCGACCAGCCCGAACATTTCCGCCGCGTCCTCTTTGAGGACTCCACCAGCCGGAAGCAGCCGCTCCACGGAAACCGGTTCCTGCTCTGGCGGAGCATCGCTGGTAGGCGTCGCCGTCAGGGTCAGGTTGGCCGGGGTGCCGGTGGGATTGATGACGGTCAGCGTGGAATCGAGGCTGCCGGTGGCGACCTGGGCTCCGAAGAGGGAGGAGCCGAAGGGGAAGGCCTCGCCCATGGAGTCGAAGGCGTTGCGTCCGGCGGTGGCCTGATTGTCGCCGAAAATCTCGAATCCCACCAGTCCTCCGCCCTCTGAAGCGGTGGCCGATATGTAGGCCTCCTCGGGGATGGGCTCGGTGAAAAGCTCGTCGAGTCCGATCACCAGTTGGCTGCCAAGGGCGGGAAGGGGCGGGAGGACTCTGCTGACGCTTTCCACCACGGACCCGTCGGCGGCTCTCAACTCGAAGGTCACCTCAAGATCGGATTCGTCGGAACCGAAGCCGACGACGCTGATCTGGGTGGCGGCTCCGCCTTGCTGGACGACCTCGGGGTAGACGATCTGTCGGCTCAACTGTCCTCCCACCAGCGCCTCGGCTCCGTCGATGCGGGAGGCGGGGGGATTGGAGGTGAGAAAAAAGCCCACCACCGAGATGTTGTCGGTGATGGCCAGTATCCAGCCCTGGCTGTCGGCCGCCACAGGGCCGAAGTATTCTTCCAGGTTGCGCGCCTCCTGGGCCCTGGCCGGGATGACGAGGTCGATGTCGTCGACCAGGTTCTCGCCCTGGTCATCCAAGTAAAAGACGCGAACCTCGGCCGACTGCTCAGAGGGATTGGCAAAGGCCAACCCGGTCACCTCGCCGGCGTTTTGGACAGCCCGCGGTACGATGAGAAACAGCGATTCGTCCTGAGCCAGCGCTGAGCCCGAAAAGCCCGTTGCCGCCAGGAAAAAAACCAAGAAAGTGACGAGAGAAGGACGTGCCATGTCTGAAACTCCGTTGCCAGCCGCTGGTCCCCCGCTATCGATGCAACTTACGCAGAAAAGGATGAGCTGTTTCAGCCAAGCCCCTTGCGCCGACTGCCCGACCCGACCGCCCCGCCTGACCGTCCCCTCGGCGGCGAAGGCTCTTTACGTATAATAACGTGGTGAGCAGCAGTGGAGAACTCTCTTATTCGGGAATCGCCTTCGGGAGGGCCTTGGGATACTCCGGGCGCTTCCATTTGGAATCCTCCTTTACCCCCTCTTCCGACCAGGCCCAAGCCATCGACTCCCTCTGTGGCGGAGTGGAGGATAAGGATAAGCACCAGGTGCTGCTGGGGGTGACCGGCTCGGGCAAGACCTTCACCATGGCCAAGGTGGTGGAGGAACTGAACCGTCCCACCCTGGTGCTGAGCCACAACAAGACCCTGGCCGCACAACTCTATCAGGAATTCAGGAAGTTCTTCCCTTCCAACGCCGTCGAGTACTTCGTCAGCTACTACGACTACTACCAGCCGGAAGCCTACATCGCCTCCACCGACACCTACATCGAGAAAGAGGCGCTCATCAACGACGACATCGAGCGCATGCGCCATTCGGCCACCCGCTCGCTCTTCGAACGGCGCGACACCATCATCGTGGCCAGCGTGAGCTGCATCTACGGACTGGGATCGCCCGAGGCTTATTACGGCATGCTGCTGATGCTCAAGCGGGGCGACCGCATCGACCGCCGCGAAATCCTCAAGAAACTGGTGGAGATTCAATACCAGCGCAACGACTACGACCTGGTGCGGGGGACCTTCCGGGTGCGGGGAGACGTCATCGAGATCATTCCCTCCTACGAGGACTACGGGGTCAGGGTGGAGCTGTTCGGCGACGAGATCGAGCGCATCGAGCAGTTCGACCCGCTCACCGGCGAACTGTTGCAGGAACACGAGCGCGTCCCCATCTATCCCAACTCCCACTACGTGATTCCCCGCCAGCGCTGGAACGCGGCGGTGCAGAGCATCAAGGACGAACTGGAGGAATTTCGCACCGGACTGGAGAAGGAAGGGCGCCTGATGGAAGCCCAGCGCATCCATCAGCGCACCATGTTCGACCTGGAGATGATCAAGACGGTGGGCTATTGCCGAGGAATCGAGAACTACTCGCGCCACCTGACGGGACGGGCGCCCGGAGAGCCCTCGCCTACCTTGATGGACTACTTGCCCGACGACGCCCTCTTTTTCATCGACGAGAGCCATGTCACCGTCCCCCAGGTGAGGGGGATGTACCACGGCGACCGCTCACGCAAGCTCAACCTGGTGGAATACGGCTTCCGCCTTCCTTCGGCTCTCGACAACCGTCCCCTCAACTTCGAGGAGTTCGAGGAGCGCCTTCCCCCGACCATCCACGTCTCGGCTACGCCGGGACCCTACGAGCTGGAGAAGACGGGCGGCGAAATCGTGGAACAGATCGTGCGTCCCACCGGACTGATGGACCCCAGCATCGACGTGCGTCCGGTGAAGGGGCAGATCGACGACCTGTTGGAGGAGATCAGGGTGCGCGAAGAGCGGGAAGAGCGCGTGCTGGTGACCACCCTGACCAAGCGCATGGCCGAAGAGTTGACCGAATACTACACCGAGGTGGGAGTGGCGGTGCGCTACCTGCACTCCGAGATCGACACCCTGGACCGGGTCAAGATCCTGCGCGACCTGCGCCTGGGACGCTTCGACGTGCTGGTGGGCGTCAACCTGCTGCGGGAGGGGCTGGATCTTCCCGAGGTTTCGCTGGTGGCCATTCTGGACGCCGACAAGGAAGGATACCTGCGCAGCGCCACCTCGCTGATCCAGACCTCGGGACGGGCGGCCCGCAACGTCAACGGAATGGTCATCATGTACGCCGACCGGGTCACCGACTCGATGGCCCAGTGCATGGAAGAGACCGAGAGGCGGCGCGAGATCCAGCAGGCCTACAACCGGAAGCACGGCATCACGCCGACCACCATCAGCAAGGCCGTGGACTCCGACCTGCTGGAAATGGCCATGGCCGACTACTACACTGTTCCCGACCTGGAGGAGGGACTGCCCGAAGTCGATTCGGTGCAGGAACTGGAAGAAAAGATCGCCGATCTGGAGAAGGAGATGAAAGAGGCCGCCATGGCCTTCGAATTCGAGAAAGCCGCCCAATTGCGCGATCGCATCAAAGAACTCAAATCGCTGGAGATCGAGGGCTGACGGCCGCAGGGGCAGGTTTGCCGCACTCCCACTGAGCACCATAAGTCTATGCGCATCCAACCCGCCAAAAGCCTGCAGGGGACGCCCCGCCTGCCCGGAGACAAGTCGATCTCGCACCGTTACGCCATTCTCTCGGCCATGGCCCGCGGAACCGCCAACCTCGACAACTACTCGGACGCCGACGACTGCGCGGCTTCCCTGGAGTGCATCGAAGCCTTGGGCGCCCGTGTCGATCAGCAGGGGCGCAGCGTCCGCATCGAGAGCGGCGGATGGGAGGATTGGCAAGCCCCCCAAGCTCCCTTGCAGGCCCGCAACAGCGGCACCTTGATGCGGCTCTTGACGGGGCCGCTGGCGGGGATGCCCTTCCCGTCCAGCCTGGAGGGCGACGAATCGCTCTCTCAGAGGCCCATGGAGCGCATCCTGCGTCCGCTGCGTCTGATGGGGGCGCGCATCGAGGGCCGTCCCGGAGGGCTGCCGCCGCTGCGCATCGAGGGAAGCGCGCTGCGGGGCGTGCGCTACAGTCCGCCGGTGGCCAGCGCCCAGGTCAAGAGCTGCGTCCTGCTGGCGGGATTGGTGGCGGACGGCTTCACCGAAGTGGTGGAGCAGACCTCGACGCGCGATCACACCGAACGCTGCCTGCCCGTTTTCGGGGCGGAATTCACATCCGAGCAGGGCGTGCTGCGGGTGCGGGGCGGACAGCCCCTGAGGGCAGTCGACTGCACCATCCCAGGCGACTTTTCGGCGGCCGTCTTCTTCATCGTGGCTGCCCTGGTCGTGCCCGGTTCCCGTCTGCGCATCCCCAATGTAGGCATCAACCCCTCGCGCAGCGGACTGCTGGAGCTGTTGCAGCAGTCCGGCCTGGAGATCGGCCGAAGCCGCCACCGCGAGCACAACGGAGAGCCGGTCTGCGACCTGGAACTCAGCTATCAGTCGGCCGCGCTGGAACGCTTCCCGCCTCTGCTCAGAGGACGCTGGATTCCCAACCTGATCGATGAGATTCCGGCCCTGGCCGTGCTGGGCACCCGTCTCAAGTCGGGTTTCACCGTGCGCGACGCCGAGGAACTGCGCAAAAAGGAGTGCGACCGCATTGCCGCCGTGGTCGGCAACCTGCAGGCCCTGGGGGTGGAATGCGAGGAGTTCCCGGACGGTTTTCACATCCCTCCCGGCCAGCCGCTTCAGGGCGGACGAGTGAAGAGCTACGGCGACCACCGCATCGCCATGGCCTTCGCCGTGGCCGGACTGATCGCCCGCCAAGCGGTGGAGATCGACGATCCCGCCTGCGCCGCCGTCTCTTTTCCCGAATTCTTCGATATCCTGCAAAGCCTGAGGGGTTGAAGGGCCATCCCATGAAAGAAGCGGGACATCTCTTCCTGGTGGGATTCATGGGCTGCGGCAAGTCCACCGTCGGCTCCCTGCTGGCCCGCCGCCTGGACCGTCCTTTCTACGATCTCGACCAGCGGATCGTAGAGGGCGCCGGACGCAGCATCGAGCAGATCTTCGAAGAGGACGGAGAAAAGGCCTTCCGGGCCCTGGAATCTCAGGCGCTCAAGGATGTGGCCGCCCACCCGCCCGCCGTGGTCGCCTTGGGGGGCGGCGCCTTCTGCCGGGCCTGCAACCGAAAGGTGGTGCAGTCGTCGGGTGTGAGCCTGTGGCTGCAGGTTCCTTTCCAGGAAATGCAACGCCGCATCGAGAAGGAGGGCGGGCGTCCGCTGGCCGGCGATGCCCGCCGCCTGCAGCGTCTCTACCGGAGCCGCCTGCCCCACTACCGTCAGGCCGACTTGTCGGTGCAGACCAGAGGTCTGACCCCTTCCCAGGTTGCTCGAGCCGTCCTCAAAGCTCTCGACCAGTTTGACGGCTGTTGAATTTCCTCTTCAAATGGCGGTCTCCATGACGTAAGATGGGCGTCTATGCGTTTTTTCTCGCCGCCGCTGGCCCTGATTTTCTCCCTGCTCCTTTCCACGGCTCCGCTGGCCGCCTATCAATCCCAAAGTCCCTTTTCCTTAAGCGAGATCGCCGACGACTTTCCGGCTCAGGGGTTCGAGACCGAGATCGCCTTCTGGACCCGCGTCTTTACCGAGTGGGACGAGAAGCACATCATCTTTCACGACATGCGCGACCTGGGCCTGATCTATCACGTCCAGGTCATGGAGAAGGGCATCCGGCACGACGACGATGAGAAAGAACGCCAGCGCGAAGTTCTCAAGGAAGCCCGCGAAGCCTGGGAGGACCGGCTGGCCGAGATCGGACGGTGGGGCACCGCCTCGCCCCGCCTGCAACCCGTTCACCTCGACCTCATCCGGCGAGTGCGGGAACGGGGAATGGAAATCACTCCCCGCACCTTCCGGGAACTGAGCGAGCAGGTGCGCTACCAGCGGGGCGTTCGCGACAAGTACCTGGAAGGACTCATCCGTTCGCGCCGCTACCTCGACCGCATCGAAGAAATCTTCCAGGACCACGGGCTGCCCAAGGTGCTGGCGCTGATGGGACACGTCGAGTCCTCGTTCGACTTCAATGCCTACTCCAAGGTGGGAGCGGTGGGAATCTGGCAGTTCATGCGCTCGACCGGACGCCGCTACCTGCGCATCAACCGCTACATCGACGAACGCCGCGATCCCATCAAAGCCACCCACGCCGCCGCCCGCTACATCAGCGAAAACCACGAGAAGCTGGGGAACTGGCCCTTCACCGTGACGGCCTACAACCACGGCCCCTACGGCATGCTGCGGGCCCTGAAGCGCCACGGCAACGACTTCAGGCAAACCGTGGATCACTACCAGTCGCGCACCTTCGGCTTCGCCAGCCGCAACTTCTACCCCTCGTTCCTGGCCGCCATCGAGGTCGACCGCAACTATCGCCGCTACTTCGGCGAAGTCGAATTCGATCCTCCCGCCGCTTTCGACACCATCCGGCTCGAGAACGGATACCACGTCAGCCACCTTGAAAAGCTCTCCGCTCTCGACCTGGAGCAACTCCAGTCCCTCAACCCTCATCTGACCCGCTACGTCTGGCAGCGCAGCCGGGTCCTGCCGGCGGGCGTGGAACTGCACCTTCCCGCGGGACAGGGAGAGAAAGTGGAGGCGGCTTTGGCCTCCTTCAAGCCGACTTCCAGTCCGGTGACGGTGGCCGCCGACGGTTCCATGCTCTATCGCGTCCGCAGCGGCAACACCCTGGGGTCCATCGCCCGCAGCTTCGGCACCTCGATCCGCAGCTTGATGCGCTGGAACGGGATCTCCAATCCGCACCGCATCTATGCGGGACAGTTGCTGGTGGTCTCCCCGCCCAGCCCGCTGGGAGAAGGCATCCGCTCCTCAACCTCGGGCCCTTCCAAATAGATCGCATGTGAGCGCTCTGGAGCATCAGCCGCAGCGTCTTGGCTGACCATTACCTCTTGCCGCGTTTGCCAATTGAAGTTTTCCACTTGCCGCAACTGTTCGATTTTGGGACAATCGTTGTCGCAGACGAACATGCCATGACAACCGGCGGGCAGGCATTTCCCTCTGCGTAACCGGCGTTGCGCGGGTCTTGTGGGGATTGCGCCGGTGTGGCATGCCACTTGCGTTCACATAGAGTGGAGGAATTTAGGATGGACATACCCCGCGGGAAAGGTCATAAGCGGAAGAAGACGATTCTCAGGATTCTCTACACCATTGTCGGATTGGCGGCGGTGGCGGGAATCACCTACTACCTGTCCCAGTTGGAACCGGCGGCGCCCAGCGTCGATCCGGCTACGCTGTGGACCGATAAAGTACGGCGCCAGGACCTTGTGGTGAAAGTCCGGGGTGCGGGCACGCTGGTGCCCGAAGAGGAACGCTTCATCCCCGCCATCGTCTCGGGACGCATCGAAGTCATCCACGTCAAGCCCGGCGTGGAACTGAGTCCGGCAACGGTTATCCTGGAATTGAGCAATCCCGAGCTGGAGCGCGACGAGGTTGACGCACGTCTCGGCTACGAAGTCCAGCAGGCCAACTTCCGCAACCTGGAAGTCCAGCTTCAACAGCAATTGCTGGCTCAGAAGGCCGCCGCCGCTCAGACTACGGCAGATTACGAAACTGCCCAAATGCAGGCCAACCTCAACCAAGAACTGTTGCAGGAGGGCTTGATCGACAACCTGACCTTCGAACTGAGCCGCATCCGGGCCAACAACCTCAAGGTCCGCAACGAACTGGAGCAGGAACGTCTGGACAACTTCGCCAAGACGGTAGTGGCTCAATTGGACGCCCAACGGGCCCAGGTGGCCACCGCCAAGGCGCTCTGGGACCTGCGTAAAGAGCAGCTCAAGTCGCTCAGCGTCCGGGCCGGCATCCGCGGCCAACTGCAAGAAGTGCCGGTCGAGGTGGGGCAGCAGGTCAGTCCGGGTGAAAACCTGGCCCGCATCGCCCAGCCCGAGAAGCTGATGGCCGAAGTGCGCATCGCGGAAACTCAGGCCAACGAAGTGGCCATTGGGCAGTACGCCGAAATCGACACCCGCAATGGAGTCATTCCCGGACACGTGGTCCGCATCGATCCAGCCGCCGCCCAGGGCGTGGTGCAGGTCGATGTGGCGCTGGACGGCCCTCTTCCTCAAGGGGCGCGTCCTCAGTTGAGCGTGGACGGCACCATCCAAATAGACAAGCTTGAAAACGTGCTGGTGATGGGACGCCCCGCTTACGGGCAGGCCGACCAGACCATCGGACTCTTTAAGATCAACGAACAGGAACGAACCGCGACCCGCGTCCAGGTGCAACTGGGTCGCAGCTCCGTCAACGAAATTGAAGTGAAAGCCGGATTGGCGGAAGGCGACGTAGTCATTCTTTCCGATACCTCGCAGCATGACGACTACGACAAAATCCGCCTCAACTAGCTAGGGAGAATCAACACCATGGCATTGATTGAACTCAAAGGCGTCAAGAAAGTTTTTTACACCGACGAGGTGGAGACCCATGCCTTGGCGGGCATCGAAATGGAAATCCAGGAAGGCGAGTACATCGCCGTCTCGGGACCTTCGGGATGCGGCAAGTCCACCCTGCTCTCCATTCTGGGACTGCTGGACACGCCCACCGAAGGCGAGTACCACCTCAATGCGCAGTCGGTGGCCAACCTGAGCCTGTCCGACCGGGCCAAGATCCGCAACAAGGAAATCGGCTTCATCTTTCAGAACTTCAATCTGATCGGCGACCTCAACGTTTACGAAAACGTCGAGCTGCCGCTGACCTACCGGCGCATGCCCGGCTCGGAACGCAAAGAGCGGGTGCAGTGGGCGCTCGACCGGGTCGGCATGTCGCACCGCATGAAGCACTATCCTTCGCAGCTCTCAGGCGGTCAGCAACAGCGCGTGGCCGTGGCCCGCGCCCTGGTAGGCAAGCCCTCTATCCTGCTGGCTGACGAGCCCACGGGTAACTTGGACTCCCGCAACGGCGAAGCGGTGATGGAGCTGCTGCAAGACCTGCACAACGACGGGGCCACCATCTGCATGGTGACTCACGATCCGCGCTACGCGGCTCACGCCGAACGCGAAGTCCATCTCTTCGACGGACAGATCGTTGAAGAAGGACACATCGAAGCCGCCGTTTGAAGGACGGATTCGAAGACAACGACATGGAGCGGCCCGGCAGGGCCGGCGGCCCCGGTCCCCGGTCAGAGCCGGGCCGCCTTTTTCGCGCCCGCCGACTTGCCCCCTCCCTGTTAAGATCTACCCTGCTTTGCCTGTCTTTAACGGCGAAAGGCCGAAGTGTCGAATGAGAGAACCTCAAAACTCTTTCTCCGGCTCGACCAGCCGGAGCCGATCCGGCGGGAACGCCGGGAACCCGTTTCATTGGAGTAGCAATATGAACACCAGCGCCAGAAAAATCCTGCCTCTTTTGACGGCGTTTCTGCTTCTGCTCAGCCCTCTGGCCGCTCAGGAAAGCGGTCAAGAGCAAGAGCAGCAGAGATCGCCCCTGGAAGTTTCACGCCAACTGCAGGCCGAGGAACTGGAAGTGCCTCCGCCTTACCGGGATAAAGTCGAGGCCGGCGGCCAGACCATTATGGAACTGACCCTGCAGGACGCCATCCGCCTGGCTCTTCTGCACAATCTCGACATCGCCATCGAAAACTTCAACGAAGAACTGACCCGCGAGCAAATCGTCTCTACCCGCGGCTTCTACGATCCGGCCCTGGAGTTCTCAGTGGGATGGCAAGACGCGGAGTCTCCCACCATTTCGGACCTGGAAGCCGGCGAGGGCGCGGAGGTCTTCGCCCAGAAGCAATTCAGCTACAGCGGCCGCCTGCTCCAGAATCTGCCCAGCGGGGCCGACTTTTCCGTCAGCTACTTCAGCAACCGAAGCGACTCCAACAGCGCCTTCCAGTTCGCCAATCCGGCCTACCGGGCTTCTTTTTCGGCCAACTTTCGGCAGCCCCTGTGGCGGGGATTCCGCGAAACTCAGACCCAGCGCCTGCTCAAGCTGCGCAACCTCGATCTGGAAATCAACGATCTGCAGTTCGAGGTGCAGGTGTCTTTAGTCATCCAGCAGGTGCAGGACCGCTATTGGGAACTGGTCTTCGCCATCAACAACTACGAGACCCGCCGCGAGGGGATGGCGCTGGCCATCACCCAGCACAAGAACAATCAGAAGCGGGTCAACATCGGGGTTTCAGCGCCCATCGAAATCACCTCCTCGCGCGCCGAGGTAGCCCTCCGCGAGCAGGAGATGATCAGCTCGGAGGTGCAGATCATCAACGCCCAGAACCGGCTCAAGCAGTTGATGTCCGACGACCCCAAAGCCTCCATCTGGTCGCTTAGCGTCTATCCCACCGATACGCCCCGGACGCCCGAGATCAAAATGACACTGAACGAGGCCGTCGACCTGGCGCTGCAGAACCGGCCTGAACTGAAGCAAGTCGAGAGCCGGCTCGAACAGGATGCCGTCGACCAGACCTTCTTCAAGAAAGAACTGAAACCCCAGGTCGACCTGCGGCTGAGCTATACGTCGAATGCCGCCGGAGGCGGCGAGGCCAGCGGCCTCGGCGACGTCTTTACCGACGCTTTCAGCTTCAACTTTCACACCTGGTCGGCCTTCGTCGACGTCCGCATTCCGCTGGGCAACCGCACCATGGAAGGCAATCTGGCCCAGGCCCGCATCCGCGAGCGCCAGAATCTAAGCCGCCTCAAGAACGCCCAGCAAGGCATCATCGTCGAAGTGCGCAATGCTTTCGAGGGCCTCAAGACCCAGGGCAAGCGGCTGGAATCGGCGCGTTTGGCCCGCGAACTCTCGGAAGAGCAGTTGCGCGGCGAAAACCGGCGCTTTCAAGCGGGATTCTCAACCAACTTCCAGGTGCTGCGCTTCCAGCGCGACCTGACCAGCGCCGAAGCCCAGGAACTGCGGGCCCTGATCGACTACGAACAGGCGGTGACGGCCCTCATGCGGGCTACCCACCAGATCATCGAGCAAAGCCAAGTCTCCCTGGCCCGCGGGCAGGATCAACCCTAAGAGGAACCGCCCAAGGCGCGAAGTAATCCCATTTCCGGACACTTTTCGCGCCTTTGGCGGGCACCGCCGCTCCCAGTTGGCCTAAAATGTCAATGGTATGCCCGAAAAGGATCGCCCACGGGTCCTGATCGCCGACGATCAGGCCGATGTCTTAGAAGCGCTTCGCCTACTCTTCAAGGGCGAGAAATATCAAGTTGACTCGGCTGACTCACCGGAGGCCATCCTCGACCAGGTCAAGAAGCAGGACTACGACTGCCTGCTGATGGACCTTAACTACGCCCGCGATACCACCTCGGGCCGCGAGGGCCTCGACTTGCTGCCTCAGATACAGGCTGTCGACGGCACCCTCCCGGTGGTGGTGATGACGGCCTGGGGAAGCATCGATATCGCCGTGGAAGCCATGCGCCGGGGCGCGCGCAACTTCATCGAAAAGCCCTGGGACAACCACCGCCTGCTGAGCATCATCCAGAACCAGATCGAACTGGGCCAGGCCCTGCGCCGCGAAGAGGTTCTGGAAGCCGAGAACAAGCTGCTGAGGGGCGAAAACAAGCCTCACTTCATCGCCGAGTCGTCGGCCATGAAGCCGGTGCTGCAGATCATCGAGCGGGTGGGACCGGCCGATGCCAACATTCTCATCACTGGGGAGAACGGCAGCGGCAAGGGCGTGGTGGCGCGGGTCATTCACGCCATCTCGGGACGCTCTTCCAAGCCCCTCAACACCGTCAACATGGGCGGCCTGTCCGAAGGCGTCTTCGAGAGCGAGATGTTCGGCCATGTCAAGGGAGCCTACACCGACGCCAAGAGTGATCGAGTGGGCCGCTTCGAGATGGCCGACAACGGCACGCTGTTCCTGGACGAGATCGCCAATATCCCTCTTCCTCAGCAGGCCAAGCTGCTGCGCGTGCTGGAAACCGGCGAGTTCGAGCGGGTCGGCTCCTCCAAGACCAAGAAGGTCGACGTCAGGGTCATCTCAGCCACCAACTCCGACCTGGACGAAGAAGTCGAGGAGGGCCGCTTCCGTCAGGACCTGCTCTTCCGCCTCAACACGGTGGAGATCGCGCTGCCTCCCCTGCGCGATCGGCGCGAGGACATTCCCCTGCTGGCCAGGTACTTCCTCAAGATCCACAACAAGCGCTACCGCAAGGAACTGGAAGGCTTCGAGGAAGGCGCCCTCAAGGCCCTCCTCGACTACGCCTGGCCGGGCAACATCCGCGAACTCGACCATGCCGTGGAACGGGCCACGCTGATGGCCCAGGGACGTCGCGTGCAGGCCGAGGACCTGGGCCTTCGCGGCGGACGCGAGGCGGCTCCCCGCCTGGAAGACCTGACCCTGGAGGACGCCGAAGAATACCTTATCAAGCGGGCCCTGGAGCGGGCCGAGGACAACGTCAGCCAGGCCGCCAAGGCGCTGGGCCTCAGCCGCAGCGCCCTCTATCGGCGCCTGGAGAGGATCCGAACGTGAGCGACTCCCCCCTCGACAACCGCATCGAGATCACCCCTCCCGACCTCTCCACTCAGCCGCCCGACCGGGGCCACCTGCTCAAGCACGAGACCCGTGTCATGCTGCTCTCCCTGCTGGGAGGACTGCCGGCCGTAGGGCTGGTCATGTACCTGATCTGGTGGGGCGACTACACCGCCAAAGTGCAGTGGACGGTCAGCGTGGTGCTGCTGGCGGCCTGGATCGGCTGCGCCGTGATGCTGCGGGAGCGGGTCGTCTTTCCATTGCAGACCGTCTCCAACATGCTGGCGGCGCTGCGCGAGGGCGACTATTCCATCCGCATCCGCCCGGGACGCTATGACGACGCGGTAGGCGCGGCGGCCATCGAGGTCAACGTGCTGGGCTCCACCCTCAAGCGCCAGCGGCTGGATATGGTGGACGCCACCAACCTGCTGCGGGCCGTCATGGCCGAGATCGACGTGGCCGTATTCGCCTTCGATCAGGAAAACCGTTTGCGCCTGGTCAACCGGGCCGGCGAACGCCTGCTGGCTCAGCCCCAGGATCGCATCCTGGGCCGCAGCGCCGCCCAATTGGGGCTGGCGAAAGCACTTAGCGGCAAGGCCGTGCGCACCCTCAACAAGACCTTCCCTGGCGGCATCGGACGCTGGGGGATGCGCCGTTCCAGCTTCAGGGAAGGCGGCTTGCCTCACACCCTGATCGTCATGACAGACCTCTCCCAGGCCCTGCGCGAAGAGGAGCGCCAGGCCTGGCAGCGGCTGGTGCGGGTGCTGGGACACGAGCTCAACAACTCGCTCACCCCCATCAAGTCCATGGCCGGATCGCTGAGCACCCTGCTGGCGCTGGAACCCCTGCCTGAAGACTGGCAGGACGACACCAAGCGCGGACTCTCCGTCATCAGCACGCGGGCCGACTCGCTCATCCGCTTCATGAGTTCCTACTCGCGCCTGGCCCGCCTTCCCCAGCCCGAACTGGCTCCCATGGACATGGCCACCCTGGCCCAGCGGGTGGCGGGGCTGGAAACCCGCGCCGAAGTCAGAGTGCTGGAAGGGCCCGACCTCACCATGGAAGCCGACGCCGCCCAACTCGAGCAGGTGCTCATCAACCTCATCAAGAACGCCGCCGAAGCGGCCGAGGGCCAAGGCAAGGTGGAGGTAGGATGGAAAATCGCCGGCGCCGTGCTGGAACTGTTCGTGCGCGACGAAGGACCGGGACTTTCCGACACCGCCAACCTCTTCGTGCCCTTCTACACCACCAAGAAGGGCGGCAGCGGAATCGGCCTGGTGCTGAGCCGCCAGATCGCCGAAGCCCACGGCGGCGCCCTCACCCTTGAAAACCGCCGCGACCGCACCGGCTGCATCGCCCGCTTGCGCCTTCCGCTCCCTGAAGAAGACGACGATTAAAGCCGCGCAGTTCGCGCAGTTCGCACTTCGAAAATCGCACTTCGAACTTACTTCGAACTTGTTTACGGCCGCAGGGGAAGGGTGTCTTCAAAGGTGGCGAAGGAGGCTCTGCGGCCGTAGTGCTCGAAGGCGTACTCGGCGATTTGGCGGGGCTGCTCGGGGAATCCCTGGGGAAGAGGCAAAGGGCCGCCCCAGTCGTAGATGTAGTGCTTGGCCAGGTAGTCGGCCTGACGCAGGGCCAGGGTTTCGTCCCCTCCGGCCATATCGAGGCAAGCCTGCAAACGGGTGGCTCTGACGCCCTCCTTGTCTTCTTCGGTGCTGAGGATGAAGACCGGCTCCCCCGACCAGTTGGCGATGAAACACCAGTCGTTGCCGACCTGATAGACGTCCCACTTGTCTTCCATCACCCGGGCCCGGTGGATGGGTCCCGTGGAGGCCTGGCGCGGCGGGAAGCTCAGATCGCAGTCGATGGAGACCGCCTCATGAGGCGTGCGCCCCTGAAAATCCGAAGACTGCGCCTGGCGCAAGCGCAAGAAGCGGGCCGCCACCGAAGGGTTGTCGGAGTTGGCGGGCACCGAACGCGTGTAGCTGCGGCAGTCGAGCATGCGCACGCCGTAGTCGTTGTTCTCGGCCGCCACCCAGCCCAGTCGATGAAAGGAGCCCTCGGCCCCAGAGTCTTTGGAATCGTCGGCTCCCCGACCGAAGAGACGCTTGAACATGTCAAGAATTCTGCCCCAAATGCGCACGTTGCGCAACTTTCAACCCTCAACTCTAACAACTCACAAGCCTCGTTCGGCAATCGTGAGTTGGCGCTTGGACCTTGGAAGTTGCGAAGCATAGGCGCAGTAGGTCGAGATGCCCAGGGTCAGCAGCAGGGTGGTTAGGGCCAGGCCGCCGTACCAAGCCGAGAATTCCAGGGTCATGGGGGCGCCGCTGAGCCAGTCCATGGCCACGAAAGCCGCCACGGTGGCCAGCAGTCCGAAGCGCAGCAGGGTGAAGAGGACGATCGAGACCTCGATGACGTTGAAGAAGAGATCGAGGGTCACGTCGCCGCCGGCCAGGCCCGGTCCCGCCAGCGTGTAAAGGGCGACGGTGGCCAGGGCGGCCAGCCATTGCTTCTTGAGGAAGTAGCGCAGCAGCAGGAAGACGAAGGTCCCCGTGATGGCCGAGAGGACCCCGTCCGGGAAGGCGGCCAGCCACACGCCCATGGTTTCGCGGATTCCGGCAAGGGAAGGAATCCCGTAAGCCAGTGGAGGAGGAGGAGTCGTCCCCAGCACCTGAGCCAGCAGCGGCTGGGAAGCGTTGGAAACGGTCACCACGGCCCCCATCAGGATCCCCAGCAACAAATCGCGGGCCACCAGGCGGTCGGAGAAACCGCGGCTGAGCATCTTGGTCCAGGAGATGAGTCCCTGAGACCAGTAGCGGCGGGCGAACGGCTCCAAGGCGATATAGACCAGCCACAGGGTGGCGGCATTGAAGAGGCGCGAAGCCAACCAATCCAGCAGCAGCCCCCACTGCAAGCTGAGGGTTCCAAGATAGTGAGTGGTGATGAACCAGCGCGCGATTTCGACCAGCAGAAAGACGGCTGCCAGACGGAAGGCGCTGCGGCGGTCGCCTTTGCCCTGGCGCAACTGGCGGCGGGCCATCCACAGGCCCAGACCCAGGATAAGGGGGGTGAGCACCAAACCCACGATGCTGACCAGCCGGTCGACGAAGCTGGGCGGTGGGGACCAGCCCTGCGGCCCAGGCGTCCAGGGCTGCATGACGCGGAAATAGGTTACCTTTCCTCCCAGCGCAGCCATTTGGACTTGCAGGGGTTTCCCCGCGGCCTCATCCGACGCTGCATCCTGTTGGTTGGCGGCAAGGGGACGCCAGGCCAGACGCTGATCGGCGAAGGAGGGAGGCGTGAAGTCCACCGGCGCCGGACGCCACTGCTCGGGATCCAGACCCGCCCGTTCAAAAAGCAGCCTCCACTGCGGCGGATAGTCTGTATCCGGCGAGGAGGTTTCGGCCTCCGCAGGTGACAAAGCGGCCTGGCCGCCGACAGCTTCCAACTGCAGCAGCCGTCCAGCCGTGTTGGTCAATAGCCGCAGCGAGCCGGATGCGGAGAGGGGCGGGTCCCCGTAGGTGGGCCTCAGGTTGCTGCGCTGGGGACGCATCGGACTCTCCGAGGAACGGTACCAGAAGATCAGCGAGGGATCGCCTTGCAGATCGCGCCAGCGCTCCTGGGCCCGCATGTTGGCGGCCCTCCAGCGCAGCGGACGCCGGTCGACGCCGAAGCCCCAGATGCGGTCGGCGCCATCTTGCTCGTAGCCCAGCTCGGCCGCCAGCTCCTGGGCGCGGTCAGCCAGAGCCTCCGGCGGACGCGGCAGGCCCACCTTCTCGGTCAGCCGCACCTGCTGGCTGATCACCGCCACCAGCACCAGCAGCAAGGCGATGCCCGCCACCGCGGCCCAGGCCTTCTGCGGAGTCAGCGCCTGCGATCCCCTCGAAGCCACCAGCATTTCCGGCGAAGGCGTTTCTCCGGCGGCCAGAGCGGCCTGCAGGGGGTCTCCTCCGGGAAGAGCCGCCGCCACCTCCAGGGCCGAAGCCGGACGCTGAGAGGGATCGGCGCTGAGGCAGCGCAGGATCACGCTTTCCACCGCCGGGTCGGCATCGCGGGCGTAGCGGGTGATGGAGACTTGCGAATCGCGGCTGCGCAGGCGCTTGAGCTCGTCCAGGGTCTTGGCGCTGTGAGTCTGGCGTCCGGTGAAGATCTCGTAGAGCGTCAGGCCCAGGGCGTAGATGTCGCTGCGCACGCTGACCTCTCCGCCCTGCAACTGCTCGGGAGCCATGTAGGCGGGAGTGCCTGCCACGTCTCCCGGACTGAGGGCGTCGGCCACGGCGGCCAGTCCGAAATCGGTAATGCGGGCGCGCCCTCGCCCGTCGATCATGATGTTGGCCGGCTTGAGGTCGCGGTGCAGCACCCCCTGCTCGTGAGCGGCCTCCAGTCCGGCGCAAAGCTGGCGGGCCAGTTGCACGGCCTTGTCGGAAGGCAGGCGTCCGATGCGGCGCAG
Source organism: Acidobacteriota bacterium (assembly GCA_035471785.1). Classification (NCBI taxonomy): domain Bacteria; kingdom Pseudomonadati; phylum Acidobacteriota; species Acidobacteriota bacterium. The sequence continues at coordinate 30,395 of DATIPQ010000031.1, read as the reverse complement.
CAGAGAGGAGAGGTCTTCGCCGTCGATGTATTCCATGGAGAGATAGTGCAATCCCTCCCAATCGCCGATGTCGTGCACCCGGCAAACGTTGGGATGGGTCACCTGACGGGCCAGCCGCACTTCGTCGTGAAAGCGGGCCAGGCGGCGCGGGTCCGCGGCCAGTTGGCGGGGAAGGAACTTGAGCGCCACCGGCTGGCCCAGTTTGATGTCGTCGGCCCGGTAAACCTCTCCCATGCCGCCCTTGCCCAGCATTCCCACGATGCGGTAGCGGCGGGCGAAAAGCGCTCCGGGGGAGAAAAGGGCGTCGGAGTGCACCTGGCTGGTCAATCCCGCCGCCGAGCTTGGAGGGGAGCGTGGGGTGGAGGAAGCGGCTGATGACGGGGGCGGTTCTCCCAACAGCGTAGCGTCCGCGTCCCCGGTCGGCAGGGCGGCCCCGCAGGCGGCGCAGAAACGCGCCTGCTGATCGACTTCCGCCCCGCAGTGAGGACAAGCGGCCATCTGCACATCCTACGGTATTCCAGCCCCAAATGGTTCCCTGTTCTGCTCTTAGACGCACCAAGGGGAGATTTGGATGGCTGGCACACCCGTGCGGGCTTTGCGATAACAGCCGGCCGCCTTCCTCGGCAAGCTGCAGCCTTTCCTCCATCGCCGCAAGGATGCTTTTCCCATCCGGTCAAGGACCATGGGTGCCGAACGAGGGGCTTCGGCTTCCGTTCACAGCGGAAATCAGGGTGCCGGGAGGCGCCTTTCACCCGGTCGAAGGCCATGGTGCATGCCGGGTGGGAGGCGCATCCTTGCGGCGATGGAGGCAGTGCTGCGAGACGGCTGGCCGGGAGAGGCTGGCCAGCCGTCTCGAGAAGAGTCCGGCTCAGGAGGCTCTCAGAGACCGGGCGGGATCGATGCGGGATGCCCGGCGGGCGGGAAGATAACAAGCCGCCAGGGCCACCACGGCCAGCAGGATGGGTATGACGGTCAGAGTGGCCGGGTCCTGGGGCCGGACGCCGAAAAGCTGGCCCGCCAACACTCCGCCGATAGCCAATGCCGCCGCGATGCCCGCCGCCAGGCCCAGCAGAACCGGCGCCATGCCCTGTCCGATGACCTGACGCAGGATGCGCGGCGTGTTAGCCCCCAGCGCCATGCGGACTCCGATCTCGGCCTGGCGGGAGGTCACCGAATGGGAGAGCACGCCGTAAATGCCGATAGCCGCCAAAAGCGCCGCCGTGAGCGCAAAAGAGGCCAGCAGCAAGGCGTTGAAGCGGGGACGGGAAACGGTACGCCGGATGACCGAGGTCATGGTGCCGATGACATCGACGGGTACGTCCTGGGCCAGAGACGCCACCGCCGCCCGCAGGTCGGCCGCCCCCACGCTGCTGCCCTGCTCGGGCAGGATGACGAGGCGGAAATAAGAGGGCGCCCGGTCGCTCTGCAGGAGAGGAAAATACCAGGTGGGCTCGACCTCGTTGTCGAGCCCGTAAAAGCGCACGTCATCAGCCACCCCGATGACCTCGATCTCGCTTTGGGAGCGGGGAAGCACCTTCCCCACCGGGTCCTCGCCAGGCCAGTAAATCTCGGCAAAGCGCTGATTCACGATCACCACCTCGCGGCTGTCGGCCCGATCATTCCATTGGAAGTCGCGTCCTCTCAGCCCGATGCCCATGGTCCTGAAGTAGCCGGGAGTGGCGGCCTGGGCGCTGACGGTGAGTTCGCCCACGTGCTCGGGCGTTTCCTCATCCCGCAGCAGCATCTTCGACCAGCCTCCCACCATGGGCAGCAACTGGGCGGCCGCAGCCGAACGCACGCCGGGATGGTCCTGCAGGCGCCGCACGATCTGTTCCATGAGTTGAAAGCGCCGGGCCGGCTCGGGGAAGCGGTAGGAGGGCAATGCGATGCCGGCGGCCAGGGCCGAGCGGGAGCGGAATCCGGGGTCGACGGAGGTCAATTGCCAAAAGCTGCGCAAGAGCAGTCCGGCGCCCACCAGCAGGGTGACGGCCACCGCCACCTGCACGGCGTTGAGCAGAGCGGGCAGCCGTCCGCTGCGTTGGGAGAGAAACTCCTGACGCGCGTTGGGTGAAAGCGAGCCGCTGGGCCGCGAGGCCTTCCAGGCCGGTATCAGCCCGGCCAACAAAGCCGAAAGCACTGTGAGTGCCAAAGTGAAGAGCAGCACCTGGAGGTTGAGGCCCACGTGTTCCATGTAGGGCAAGCGGGGACTGAAGGTTTTGAGCAGAGCCACCAGCAATAGGGCCAGGGCCACTCCCGCCGCGCTGCCGATCAGGGCCAGAACCAGGCTTTCGCTCAGGTACTGGCGCATCAGGGTCCAACGTCCGGCGCCCAGCGCCGCCCTCACCGTCGACTCGCGGCGGCGGCGGGCCGAGCGGGCCAGAAGAAGATTGGTCACGTTGGCGCAGGCGATGAGCAAGACCAGTCCTACGGCGGCCCACAGCACCAGCAGCGAATCGCGGGTCGAACCCACAACGTAGCTGCGCAGCTCCTGGGCCTGCAGCGTAAAGCCGAAGTCGCGTCCTTGCCTCTCCACCTCGGCGGCGTCGAAGGCCCGCAGCTCTTCGTCCAGCATGGCCAGGGAGGCGTCCGCCTGCAGACGTCCCATGGTGACGTAAAAGTTGGTGTGCTCACCCTGCCCCAACTGGCTCAGGTTGAAGCGCAGCGGCAAGACCAGCGCGGCCGGATGGGGCAATTCGAACTCGGGCCTGAGCACCCCCGCAATCGTATGCTCCCGCCCGTTGAGGCGGATGGTGCTGCCGACCGCCTGAGGAGAGGCGCCGAAGTGGCTGCGCCAAAAGGCGTCGGTGAGCAGCACTACCGCAGGTGCCTCGGGCTGAAAGTCGGACGGGGTCAAGGTGCGTCCGGCCTGGGGACGCAAGTCGAGCAGGGCGGTCATGTTGGAAAGAAGCCTGGCGGCCTGGACCTGGCGGGCCTCGCCCAGCCCCGTCAGATCGAGCTCGTCGGGCTGATAGCCGGAGACTGCCTGCAAGCTGCGCGTTCCTTCCATCAAGTGGGCCAGCCGAGGGCCGGCCACCGACATGGGGCCCAATCCACGCTCGAGATTGTAGGTCGAGACGACCACCATGCGCTCGGCTCCAGGATAGCCCAGAGGACGCAGCAGAAGCCCGTGGATGACGGAGAAGATGGCGGTGTTGGCCCCGATGCCCAGAGCCAGGGTGAGTATGGCGGCAGCGGCCAGGGCAGGCGCCTTGAGCAGCGACCGGGCGGCCAAGCGAAGCTCGTTGATCATCATGGGAAAACCTTTCATGGCGGCGGAGACGACCCGTCCGGGCCATCCCCGCGGGCGCCCCTGGCGGTGGGCGGCGCGGCGCCGCTCGATGCGGCGCACTTCCAAGGCATCTTTCCAGCAGCCGCGCAGGTAAGGCCAGACGCGGGGAGCGGAGGTTCGGGAGGGGCGCTTGCGCAGTCCGTGCCACAGTTCGCTCTCCCACTCTTCCCGCCAGACGCGCCGTTCGATGAGCGGCACCAGAGGCGCCACCAGGGCCAGGAAAGCCCGGCCTATTCGAAAGGCCAGCGGATGTGACGATGCCTTTTTCATTGCTGGGCCACCTAGCGGGATTCCGGCTCCAGTCCCTGAAAGATGCGCTGCTGAGCCCGGATGCGGCGAGTGGCCTGGCGAAGGGCCTTCTCGCCTTGAGCGCTCAACTGGTAATAGCGCCGCCGCGGACGGCCTTGGGAGTGGGCCTTGGAGGTGTCCTCCCAGTGCGACTCGACCAGTCCCGCCGCCTCGTAGCGGCGCAGGATGGGATAAGCCGTGCCGCTGGCCAGCCGCGTGTAGTCCATGATCTCGAATCCGTAGCGGTAGCCTGAGGCCAGGGCCTGCAGCACCAGGGCTCCGTTGAAGGTAATGCGGGTTGCCTCGTTCATGGCTCTATGCCTTTCTACATAGCCTGTGTCGCATTCTACATAGCCCCGGGGGACGAGTCAACCTCTTTTCCTGGATGGTGCGCCGTGTTACCTTCCCTGCATCGCTCATGAAGGCTTCATTGCTCCATCCGACGCGTTCGCTGGGAACCCTCATGGGGCTGTTCTTGCTCTGCCTGGCCATGTGGGCGGCCACTCCTTACTTCCTGACCCCTTCCAACCTGGTCAACGTGCTCCAGCAGACCGCCATCAACGCCATCATCTCGGTTGGCATGACCTACGTCATCATCACCGCCGGCATCGACCTCAGCGTGGGATCCATCCTGGCCCTGGCGGCGGTAGTCATGGCGGGACTGCTGGCCGAGGGCTTTTCCCCTTGGCTGGCGGTGCCGGCCGGACTCCTGGTGGGAACCCTGGCCGGAACCGTCAACGGACTGCTCATCACGGCCGGGCGCCTGCCTCCCTTCATCGCCACCCTGGGCATGATGAGCGCGGCTCGGGGCGCCGCCCTGGTCTACACCGGCGGACGCCCCATCTCGGGATTCGAAGAGGGCTTCCGTCATGTGGCCACCGGGGAAACGTTCTCGCTGCCGTTTCCCATCCTCTTGATGCTGGCGGTTTACGCCCTTTTCCACGTGCTGCTCTCGCGCACGCTCTTCGGACGCTACGTCTACGCCATCGGAGGCAACGAAGAGGCGGCCCGCCTCTCGGGCGTGCGGGTGGGACGCATCAAGACCGCCGTCTACGCTATTTCGGGACTGATGAGCGCCTTGGCGGGAGTGGTGCTGACGGCCCGCCTCAATTCGGCCCAGCCCACCGCCGGCATCATGTACGAACTGGACGCCATCGCCGCCACCGTCATCGGCGGCACCAGCCTCATGGGAGGCATCGGCCACCTGGGCGGAACACTCATCGGGGCCCTCATCATGGGGGTGCTGCGCAACGGGCTCAACCTGCTCAATGTCTCCTCTTACGTGCAGCAGATCATCATCGGCTCGGTCATTATCGTGGCCGTCCTGGTAGACGCCGCCATGAAGCGCCGGGGCGGCTCATGAGGCGGCTGACTCGACTCCTGCGGAATGCAGCCCGCCAAGTCCTCTCTCAGCCGGCCGCCTCGTACCCCTTCCTTCATCGCCGCAAGGATGCGCCTCCCACCAGACCTGGGGCTGCCTGCCCAAAGGGGAGGTGGTTGCCTTCTGGGTTCGTCGTGCCCATCCGGACAAGTCCGCTGGCTTTTGGGGGAGAACTGAGGTACACATAGGTGCAGCCATGAAGAAATACCCATTCATCGTCACAGTGATCGCGGTGCTATTGCTGGCCCTGGCCTGGACGGCCTGCAACCGTCCCGACCAGCAGGAACGGGGCACCCGCATCGCGCTGGTGCTCAAGACCCTCAACAATCCCTTCTTCATCGATATGCAGGCGGGAGCCCAGGAAGCCGCCGACCGCCTGGGCGTGGAGTTGGTGGTGCAGGCGGCGGAACGCGAGCTGGACGTCGAAAAGCAAATGCAGATTGTGGAAAACCTGATCCAGACCGACGTCGACGCCATCTGCCTGACCCCCAGCGGCTCCAAGGAAATCGTGCCCGCCGTGGTCAAGGCCAACGCCGCCGGCATTCCCGTCCTCATCCTGGACACCCGCCTGGACCAGCCCACCGCCTCCAGCCAGGGCGCCCAGACGGCCGCCTTTATCGGGTCCGACAACTACGACGGCGGACGCATCGCCGGCCGGCACCTGGTGGAGCTGACCGGCGGCAAAGCCAAAGTAGCGGTGCTGGAAGGCATCCCCGGACACGAAACCGGCGACTCGCGCCTGCGCGGCTTCCGGGAAGCCATCGCCGGCAGCCAAGTCGAGATCGTGGCCTCCCAACCCGCCAACTGGGAGCGCGACCAGGGCTTCAACGTCTTTCAGAACATGCTGCAAGCCCATCCCGAGATCGACGCTCTTTTCGCTTGCAACGACATGATGGCCCTGGGGGCTATCGAAGCCATCGAGGCGGCTGGACGCACGGGCCAGATCACCGTCATCGGCTTCGACGCCGTCCAGGACGCCCGCCAGGCCATGCAAGAGGGCAAGATGCAGGCCTCGGTGGCCCAGTTCCCCTCTCAGATGGGAAAGCTGGCCGTGGAGAGAGCGGTAGCTCTGCTGAGGGGAGAAGAGATCGAGCGCGACAACTCCGTCCCCATCCAACTCGTCACGCCTTAAGGAGCCGGCATGGCAGATAAGAAGCTCAACGTCGGACTGTTGGGGTGCGGACGGCTGGGGCAAGTCTACGCCCGCGACTTGGCCGGAGTCATTCCCGAGACCCGCTTGACGGCGGTAGCCGACAGTCACCTGGGGTCAGCCCGGCGCTGCGCCGAGACCTTCGAGGTGGCCGGTTGCTACGGGGATCCGCTGCAATTGCTGGACGATCCCAAGGTGGACGCGGTGGCCATCGTCACCCCTACCAGCACCCACGCCGAGTTGGTGGAAGCCTGCGCTTCGCGGGGCAAGGCGGTTTTCTGCGAGAAGCCGCTTTCCATCGCCCTCGACCAGGCCCTGGCCATGCAGGAGACGGTGGAGAAGAGCGGCATCTTCTTCCAGATGGGATTCATGCGCCGCTTCGATCCCGGCTACGCCGCCGCCAAACACAAGATCGAGGCGGGAGAGATCGGGCGTCCGGTCCTCTTCAAGTCGAGTTCGCGCGACCCCTACCGGCCCAGCGTGGAGTACGCCGATCCGCGCCACAGCGGAGGCATGATCGTCGACATGGGCATCCACGACTTCGATCTGGCCCTGTGGCTGATGGGTCCGGTGCGGCGCGTCCAGAGCACGGGAGGCGTGCTGGTCTATCCCGAGCTGGGCGAAGTGGGCGACATCGACAATGCCATCGTTACGCTGGAATTCGAGCAGGGACTGGGCGTGATCGATCTTTCCCGCAAGGGCGTCTACGCCTATGACATTTTCACCGAGGTGCTGGGCTCGGAGGGAGCCGTGCGGGTGGGATACCTGCGTGAGACGCCCATGCTGCTGCTCAAGGAAAACCAGGTCTCACACGACACCGTCCCTTACTTTCCCCAGCGCTTCCGCGATGCCTACACCCTGCAACTGCAGAACTTCGCCCGCAACGTCCTCACCGACACCCCTCCCCCTGTCACCATCGCCGACGGCGTACAGGCTCTCAAGGTAGCCCTGGCGGCCACCAAGAGCCTGCACCAGGGCCGACGGGTGGCGCTCGATTGATTGCTGCTAAGCGCTTCGAGTCCCCAATCGAAATCGCCGCAAAAGTGACCCGACGCCTCCTGAGCTGACCTCTGCGTGATGCAGCCCGTCCAGTCCTCTTCAGCCAGCCGCCTCCTGGCCTTCCCTCCATCGCCGCAGGGATGCGCCTTCCGCCATTCGAGGATCGGCTCGGTTGCCGGTACCCGTTGTTGGTGACCTGCTCTCTGCTGCTTCACTGGCCGGCAGCGAAAGCTTTGTAGCGGGCCAGTTTGGATTGCAGGGGGGCGGCCATGCGGCCCTGGGCCAGGGCCGCGGCTTTTTCCTGCCACTGCACCGCCTGGGCGTAATCGGCCCCCAAGAAGTAGACTTCAGCCAAGGTGTCGAGGTAGGCCGGGTTCTTTTCCTCGCTTAACTCCACCGCCCGGGAAGCCGCCTTGAGGGCCAAACCCAGGTCACGGGGCTGGATTTCGGCGGTGGCAATGGAGTTGGCGATGTGGTTGAGGGTCTCGGCGTCGTCCCAGCTTTCCTTCATCAGCCCTCGGGCGTAGGCGTAGGCCTTGGGAGCGTCGCGCAGGTCGCGCAACAGGGTGTCGAGGCGGATGCGGCTGTGAATCACCCGCGGATCGTCCACCGGATTGCCCGGCTTCTCCGGGTCGACATTGCCCAGCATCAGGTAAAGGCGCACGCCCAAGGTCTCGGCGATGCGGGGAGACATGCGGGCCTGCATGCGGGGATCGGCGAAGGTCAATCCCAGGTCCTCGGGAGTGACTTCGAATTGACCTTCGATCACCAGCCGGTCTCCCACCACAGGATTGCGGGGGGCCATTGTCAAGAAGGGCCGCAGGCTGACCTGGGCGGGAAAGGTGAATCTCCTGGAGCCGCCCTTGGCCTGCACCTCCATGGTCATGGTGCCGCGGAAGACGGTCTGCGAATCGGACTGTTCGACCTTGCTCACATCGGAGAAGGAGACGACCTGCAAACCCACCTCGGGATGGGAGGCGGCATCCAGCAGCATGGGACCGTGCAGCAACTGGTCGACCCCGTCGATTCCGCTGGTCAACTGCACCACCGGCATGCGGAAGGAGGCCGCAGCCAGCGGCGAAGCGGCTTCCTCGCGCTCGAAGGGGACGATGGCGTAACCCACGATGCGGTTGCTGGTCAGCACCACCTGCTGCTCGGGGGCCGAGGAGATCATGGCCAGTTGGGCGTCCTCGCCGGGCCAGACGTAGAAGACCTCGCCCAAGTCGAGATCCTGATCGCGCACCTCAAGGGTTTGCCCGGCGAAGGTCCGCTCGGGAACGTCCGATGAGGACTCGCCTTGGGCCAACGCAAGGGTTGCGGACAGCAGCGAAATCAGGGTCGCCATTAATGCAATGTTCTTCATGCTCTTGCTCCATGCCTTGCGCAGGTGTTACTAGCGGCTCAGGTCCAGCGCCTTGATCTCTTTGCGGTTTCTCAGGTAGACGGTCGACCCGATGACGGTGGGGGGCGTCCAGGCCGTCCGCTCCAGGACGTTGGCCTGGGAGTGCACCGTCAGTCCCTGGGGAGAAGCGGTGGTGATGGCCAGATCGCCGTCCTCGTCGAGAATGAGGACGTGCTCGCCCACCAGCACCAGGTGCGCACGCGAGAAGCCGCGCTCCCGCCACAGCACCTTGCCGTCGTGGATGTTCAGGCACTGCAGAAAAGCCGGCCCGAAATCGCCGCTCGATCCGTACACGTGGTCGCCGATCCGCACATAGGTGGTGTACATGATGCGGGTGCGGCGCGAGTACCACAGCTCCTCGGCGCTGAACTGGTCGCCTTCCTTCTTCAACTGGATGGCGCGGCTGCCGCCTCCGTAGGCCATGGAGCCGAAGAGAATGTGATCGTCGCCGAAGTGCTGAGTCGACATCATGGGTCCCACCACCTTGGGCGTATCCATCTCCCAGATCACCTCGCCGTTGGAGGGGTCGAGTCCGGCGCGGGCCGTCCCCATGGAGATGATGAGCATCTCGCGTCCCCCGAAGTCGACCAGAATGGGCGAGGAATAGCTGGGAGGAAAGCTGCCGCTCTTCCAGCGCAATTCACCGCTTTCCTGGTCGAAAGCCACCACGGCCTGCTCCTGCCCGCCCAGGCCCAGAATGACCAGATCCTGGTAGGCGATGGGCGAAGGCCCGTAGCCGCGTCCCATGTGGCTGGCCTGCATTTCTTCGCGCAGGTCGTGGCTCCACAGTATCTTGCCGTCCTTCTTGTCGAGGCAGTGGAACTTGACCGTGGAGCTGACGGTGTAGATGCGGTCGCCCGCGATCAGAGGCGTGGAGATGGGACCGGGACCGAAATCGAGAATCATGTCCTCGGCGGTGGGCGACTCGTAGGCCGTCTCCCAAATGGTCCCGCCCGTGGCGGCGTCGAGGCCGACCACCACGTCCCGGTCCCCATCCCGGTGCATGGTGTAGAGGCGGCCGTCCTCGAAGAGAATGGAGGAGAAGCCGTCGTCGCCCAGGGGCCTGCTCCACAGCACCTTGGGTCCCTCCTCAGGCCACTCTGTGGCCAGGGGCCCCGCCTGGGGCAAGAGGAAATTGCGGTCGGGACCGCCCCATTGAGTCCAGTCGTAAGAAGCCTCCTCGGCCGCCGTCTCCTCAGACCCCTCCCAACCGGCCCAGATGAGCGGACAGGCCGCCGCCAGCAGTACCAGAAAAAGCCCCGTTCGTCGCAGTCTCGTCGATCTATTCATCCTCTTCCTTTCACTCTTATTGGAGGCCGCAAGTTTGACACGTGTAAAGCTTGCGCCGGTTCGGAAAAATCCCTCTATCGGCCCGACTCTTCGCCGCCGCCACCCTCACGACGCTGAGGCGCGTCGTCGTCGCCGGTCAGGCGCGAGGCCACTGCGAAGAGCGCTTGCAGGGTCTCCTCGCCCAGTTCCTCCCCCAGCCGCTTCTGCGCCCCGCGCCAGGACTGCAGAGCCTGTCGCATCAGCCGCTTTCCCTTCTCGGTCACGCACAGGCAATGGCTGCGGGCGTCGGGGCCGGGCAGATTCTCGATCCACCCGTTGTCGCGCATGCGCTTCAAGTTTCGGCTCAGCGTGGAGCGCTCGATGCGCAGAAACTGTTCCATTTGCGAGGGCGTGGGACGGTCCAGAAAGAAGACCATGGAAAGGAGCCCCAACTGCTCCACCCGCACCCCGTGGGGACGCAAGGCCTCGTTGTAGGCCGAGGTAATCACGCGGTTGAGAAGGCGCACCCTTCCCGCCAGGCATCCCATGGCGATTTCTTCAGCGGCCTTTCGAGTGTCGATTTCGTCCTGGCTCATTCGTCCTTTATTGTAACGGGCCGCTTTGTGGCCGGTGCGCCAGCCTTGCGGCAGACAGATTGTACATTTACCGCAAGCGCGACAAAAGCGGAACCGTCCCCGCCGCGGATCGTGTAATTGCATATACAACATTTAACGGAGGAGAAATCCAATGAAGCGATTGCTAGTGCTACTTGTGGCAGCGGCGGCTCTCTCGGCCCCGCTGCTGGCCGAAGTCCTGATCTTCACCTCGGGCGAAACCGACAGGGGCGCGTCCCGCATGGCCATTTTCGACGGCCATCCCCGCGGCCTGTTGTCCGACCAGAGCGAATTCCTGGGGCAGATCGTGGTTAATTTCGGCAAGCCCCAGTGGAAGCCGGAGTACAAGTCCATGCTGAAGGGCGGAGGGGATCAGAAGGTGTGGCGCCTGGGCGCCGACTACTGGACCACCCTGGAGGCCAACATTCCCTTCCGCCTGGGCGGAAAGAGGCTGCAGCCCAACCAGTACTTCCTGGCGGCCCGCTATTCCCAGGAGAGAGGGGGCTGGAACCTTCTGGTGCTGGATCCGGCCAAAGTGCGCCAAGGCCATCTCGATCCCTTTGTGGCGCAGGGGCTTCCCAAGCGTCATCTGGAGGGAGCGGGCTCGCCTTTGATTACGGAGATACCGCTGGAGTCCTCGACGCTGGAAGAAACCGCCGAGAAGCTCTCGATACTCATCACCTCCGAGTCGAAGACTCCGCCGGCTCGGGGCACCCTGGCCATTCGCTGGGGGGACATCCAACTGGCGGTCGACTTGGAAGCGGAATTGCCGATGACCGCTTCCGAATAGGCACCGGAGCGGCTTCCGAGTGCCATTCACTGCGGGTCCGCCCGGCGCGTCCCTACTTCTCCAGTTGAGCGCGCCGGGAGGGCCCCTGCAGCGACAGCTTCCATTATTGCAGGTTCAGGTCTTCGCGATAGGTGCGTCCGAAGCGGTCGACGGCTTCCACGGTGATGCGGCGGACGCCGGGAGCCACGGGAGCGTAGAAGAGATGTCCGGTGGGCATGGGCTCGACCCAGGAATTCTTGGCCGGCAAGTCGTGGCCCGTGTGCAGTTGCACTGAAAGCGGATCGAGACCGATGCGGCGCGCCATGGGACCGCCGGCCTGGCCGTCCTGATAGCAGGTCACCTTCCACTTCGGATCCCAGTCCCAGATGTTGGCCACTACCTCCTCGGGAGCCAGCGGGTCGCTGCCGGGAGGATAGAGCCGCATTTGATGCTCGGGGGGCTTGCCGGTCGACTGGTAGCGCCAGCTCAGGTCTTCGCCGTCCACCTGGTAGACGGCGTACCCCATGGGCGTCCCGTCGTGGCAGATGGGGCCGCTCCACCAGGCGCCGCAAACGGCGCCGCTGATGTGCTCGTGCACGCCTCCCTCGAACATGTGCTCGCTTTCGTGAAGATGTCCGGAAACGATGTGAGCCTGGAAAGGCTCCAGCAGGTGGTAGAGAGCCTGGCGGTTTTGCACTCTGCCGCTTTCGTCGCGGTTGGCGCGCTGGCGGCGCTCCGGATTGGTGGTGTTGACGGGGATATGAAGCGCCACGACCACGGGACTTCCAGCCTCCACCCGCGCCAGGTCCTGCTTGAGCCAGGCCAGTTGGCCTTCGCTCAGGTATCCGATATAGCCGTCGCCGTGCCAGAAGACGCTGTTGAGGACGACATAGTGGACGGCTCCCCGGTTGAAGGAGTAGTGGGAAGGCCCGAAGTGGCTCTGGAAGGTGGAGGAGGCGCCGGGGTTGGTGTGCGATTCGAAGTCCAGATCATGGTTGCCCACGACCTGGAAGAATGGAATCCCCATGGCCTGGACGCCCTTCTCGTACTCGGGATAGAGCGAGAGCACGTCGTACATGATGTCTCCGCATCCGATTCCGAAAGCCGTTCCTCCGGCTTGCTCCGCAGCCAGGCGGGCCACCTCGGGGACGGTCTCCCGCTGGAACCAGCGCATCTCGTCGATGGTGCGGGTCTGCGGATCGGCCAACTGGTAGAAGGTATGGCGCGAGTCCGAGCGAGACAGCTTGCGGAGTTCGAATTCCACCTCGGCCTCGCCCTTCTGATCGGGTTGCAGAGGGGCGTAGAGGCGAGCCGTCCCGGTGGGATTGCGGGGGATGGCGTAGCCGGCGGGCAGACTCAGCGACAGGAAGCGGGCTCGAGTATCCCCTACCAGTTCGAAATAGCCTTCGGCGTCGCTGTCGACCACCGTCACGCCGTCGCTGAGCGCGACCGAGGCCAGTCCCCTGCCGGCCGCATGGACGCGTCCGCGAACCCGCTGGGGACGAGGACGGGATAAGTCGTTGAGCACGACCGACCGGGGCGAACGCGCTCCCCACAACTCCCCTCCCAGAGGAGACAGGGCGGCAGCGGCAGCCAGTGTGCCCAGGTGTCCCAGAAAAGCCCTTCGGCTGGCGGCTTGTATTCTGCGATTCGGCATTCCTTCCTCCTTGCGCCCCTTCTTGAAAAGGCGGCGGCCACAGTCTTTTTACTGCCTTTCCGTTAACGCGAGATAGAGATTTCCGGCTTGGGCGAAGCTTAGCGGCGTCCGCCCAGACTGCCCAGCGGACCGAAGGCCCGGTCCAGCCGCAGATAGCAGCAAATCACAGCCAAGACCAGGAACACGGCCGCCAGGGCCGGCGACCCGATACCGGATGCGACATGGGAATAAACGGCACCTGCCATGACCCCGGCGATGATCAGCCCCCCGTAGGAAGCCAGCGCCGGGATCAGCAGCAGCAGTCCGCCCAAGACCTCCAGAATTCCGGTGAAGGTGACGAACCAGGGGGGATATCCGAAGGCCTCGAAGTTCTCTAGGATCTCGTCGCTGGGGCTCAGCTTGGAGAAACCGGCCCCGCCGATGAAAAACAATCCAAGGACAACACACAGGACCCAGGCGATGACATGCTTGGCGTTCATCTCGCGAACCTCCCTTGCCGTTTTCGCCATTTTGACGGCGGCAGCGGCCCTTGACAAATCGCTGTCTGTTGTCGAGACGCCTTGCGCTGGCGACTTTTAAGCCAAAACCGGTTGCGATATGATCCTCAATCATGCGAATCCTCTCACTTCCCTTTTTGGCTCTATCTCTTTTGCTGGGCAGTCTGGCAGCCCAACCGAACGCTCCTTCGACGGCCTCAGCAAAGGAAGTGGCCGCCTTCTCTCCGCCGGCCAGCGCCGGACTGGACGATCCGGTCGCACTGGAGGCCTTCGTGGACGGCTTGATGGCGTCTCAGATGAAGGCCCGCAAGTGGGTCGGCTCAACGGTTTCAGTGGTGCGGGGAGGCCGCCTCATCTTCTCCAAGGGATATGGCCATGCCGACCTGGAGCAGGACACCCCGGTGGATCCCGCCACCACCCTCTTCCGCATCGGCTCGGTCAGCAAGCTCTTCACCTGGACGGCCGTCATGCAACTGGTGGAGCAGGGACGCCTCGACCTGGACGCCGACGTCAACCAGTACCTGGAGACGTTTCAGATCCCGGAGACCTACCCCGAGCCCGTCACCCTCAAGCACCTGATGACCCATACGCCGGGATTCGAGGACGTGGTGATCGGGCTCTTCGCCAAAGAAGAAGACACGCGTCCGCTGGCCGAGGTGCTGTCTTCGGACATCCCCAAGCGGGTGCGTCCGCCGGGAGTGCAGGCGGCCTACTCCAACTGGGGCACGGCGCTGGCGGGGCTGATCGTCTCCAACGTCTCGGGCCAGTCCTACGAGAGCTACGTCGAAGACAACATCCTGCAGCCGTTGGGAATGACCTACTGCACGGCGCGGCAGCCGGTGCCGCAGGAAATCAGCCAGTACATGTCAAAGGGTTACACCTTCGAAGGCGGCGAGTTCGTGGCCAAGCCCTTCGAGCACGTGCCCATGTCGCCGGCCGGCGCTTTCAGCGCCAGCGCCGAGAGCATGGCGCGCTTCATGCTGGCCCACCTCGATCCCAGCCAGGAGGGAAGCCCGGGCATCTTGCAGCCCCAGACCGTGCTGCGGATGCGGGAAGAGCTCTTCCGACCTCACCCCAGATCCAACGCCATGCTCTACGGATTCATCGAGGGGCGCCCCGCCGACCCGCACATCTTCGGCCACGGGGGAGACACCATCTATTTCCACACCATGCTGGTGCTGGTTCCCGAGGCCGACACGGGCATTTTCCTTTCCTTCAATTCGGCCCAGGGAGGCCAAGCCCGCGGCGACGTTTACGACGCATTGCTGGAGCGTTATTTCCCTCGCCCCGAAAGTCCTCAGCCAGAACCCGCCCAGGATGTGCGGTCGCTGGATCGATTCGCCGGCAGTTATGTCGCCAATCGGGCCTCTGAGACCACTCTGGCAAAGCTGGCCCAGTTGATCGCGACGGTGGAGGTGGAAGTCGATCCGGACGGCTACCTGCTGATGCGCTCGCCTCAGGACGGCGAGATCAACCGCTACGCACCGCTGGAGCGTTTGGTGTTTCAGCACACCGAGAAGTCGGACAAGCTCATCTTCGAGCAGGACGCAAACGGCGAGGTGCGAGAACTCCACCTTTCGAACCTGCCCATCATGGCTTTCCACAAGGTGGGCGGACTGCGCTCGCCCACTCTGCACATGGCAATCATGGGCATTAGTCTGGTCTGGATGCTTTCGGCGGTGGTGCTGTGGCCCTTCGCCCCGCTGCTGCGCCGCAAGTCGGAGAGCACCATGGCCGCCCGCGACCCCAGGCCGCCGCTGTGGCCTTCCCTGCTGGGATGGGCCGTGTCGCTGCTCTTCATCATCTTCGCGGTCGGATTCGCCATCGTGCTCAGCGACCCCATCTCGATCGTCTTCGGCGTTCCCGCCTCGCTGCAGACGCTGCTGTGGATTCCCCTGGCGGCGGGTTTTCTCAGCATTCTCCTGCTGGCCGGCCTGTGGGTGGCCTGGAGGCACTCCTACTGGGGAGTGATCAGACGCTTGCACTTCACGCTCTTGACGGTGCTCAGCTTTGCCCTCCTGTGGGTGCTCAACTACTGGAACCTGCTGGGCTTTAACTACTAGCCTCTGCCGAAAAAGAAAACGAGCGGGATCGGCCGATCCCGCTCGTCAAGGCTGCTCAAGCGCTTGCCGGCGCGCTTATTGGTAGAGGGAAACCATTCCGCCCACGTCGCCCGTGTTGAGGGTGCGCTTCTTGGTTTCGCCTTCGCTGGCGAACGCGAACATGGTCTCCTCGGTGCAGTTGCTGCCGGGATGGCCCAGGCCGGCTGCATGGCCGTACTCATGCTGGGCGATGTTGCGGAAGTCCATGATCGTGTCGTCGCAGACCGAGGGATCGCATCCGACCTCGTCGGTCGGTCCGGCATCGCCCCATAGCCAATCGCCGTCATCGTCGAAAACCGTGTCCCATTCCACCAACTCGCGTCCGGAAGGGGGACCCGAGAAGATGCCCCAGGTGATGGTCACGGCGATGGTGCCGCTGCTCGAAATGGGAGCGAAGAGGACTTCGTTGAGTCCGTCGGGACTGACCTCGTCGGCCCCGTCCACGGGGCCGCTTTCTTGACTGCCGAAGACCAGGAAATCAGCCGCGCTGTTCCAGGCCTGCAGGGCCAGAGCGGTTTGGTTGACGATGTCCTGGGAGGACAGGTTGGCGTTGTTGACGATGCTGGTATCGATGCGCCAGGGTTCGGTGGTGATCCAAGCCGCACCTTTGGCCAGCTCGGTGAAGCAGCCGCCGCCGCCTCCGCCGCCGCCCATGCCCTGGCCCATTCCATTGGCCTGAAAACCGGGGCCCTTGCGAACGAAGGCGAGACCTTCAACCAGGCGTCCGTCGACGTCGCGGCCCACGCCCAGGTAGTAGATTCCGGGTGCGATTTGCTGTGCGTGGGAAGGCAGATCGAAGGGGCGTCCCTGGGCCAGTACGACAGAGGTGGCCATCAGAGCCGCAAGTACAAAAAGAGCTACGATAAGCTTGCGCATGCTCATCTCCTCACTTGAAGCGTCCGGATGCCTGGAGGCTTCCCCAGGCCCGCATAGGAGTCGTTCATCCGGACTCATGAAATGGTGAAAACAATGGCCCCATTGTGCCACATTTCTACAGAGAATGCACAAGTTTCTGTATAGAGATAAGTAATTGATGCAAAGCGAGAGGCTCCGGCATCAACCTCAACGGGGCTGGCGACCGGGAGTATAGGGTGCTCCGGCGGCCTTGAGAGCCTCGCTTAGAGCATCTTCCATGGCAGGATCCTGGACCGCCCAAGCCCCGGCCGTTGAGATGGAAACCATCGCAGTAAGGGCGACCAATCCGATTCGTGTCGCTCGCATGTCCTGCCCCCTCTGCTGATTGCCGTGTCGAGATCAAAGCATGTTGGAGAAGGTCATCCTAACGAGTCTCCCGCAAGGGGGCAAGCCCATCGGCCGACCGAGAACGGATGCGCGCTGGAGGCGGCGAAGAATGTATTATTTTCCTGCATCGACTCGAGTTCATCAGCAGTCCGGATACATGAGGCAGGGAGCGAGAGAGTGGTACAGGCGAGCAGGGCCCGCATTTCACGAAGGCGAATTCCCATCCCCAGGGAACATGGGGCTTGGGCAGTGTTTTACGGCAGCGCTCTCATCCCCCTTTTGGCGGCTTGCAGCCTGGGACTCAAGGAAGTGCTCTTCCTGTCGGCCGCCAGCGGATTCTTCCTGGCTCACCAACCGCTCTCGCGGCTGCTGCGGGTCCGCAAGGGGACGCCCGGCGCGGGCCATGCGGCCTGGTGGCGTCTTTGGCTTCTCATCTATCTTGCAGTGGGACTGGCCTGCGGACTGGCGCTGCTGACCCGCTACGGGCTCTGGGAACTGTGCCTGATCGGCGGACTGGCGGCACTGTTTTTCGGCCTCCATTTGCTGCAAGTGCGGGGCAAGAAAGAGCGTCAGGTGGCGGGAGAGGTCATCGGCATCGTGGGACTCACGGCCACCGCTCCCGCTGCCCAGGTGGTCGCGCAGAGCCGCCTGGACGAGTCCGCCGCTCTCATCTGGAGCCTCTGTTTCCTCTACTTCGCCAGCTCCATCTTCTACGTCAAGATGCGGGTCAGCCGCTTCGTCAAGAAGGAGGACCCGCGCCGCCGCACCCTCCACAACATCCTCTATCACGCTGGGCTGGTGGTGGTGGTTGGCGCCCTGTGGACCGGAGGGCTTATCGGCCGCCTCATCGCCTTGGCCTACTTGCCCATCGTGTCGCGGGCTTTCTGGTACCTGCGCGAACCGTCCGCCCGCCTCAACCTCCAGGTCATCGGCTACAGCGAGATCGCCTTCACCCTCTGGTTCGTGATCTTCACCACTGTGGGTTGGGCGTCCTAACGTCCCGGCGGCTGGGGGAGGGAGGACTGCAGGCGCTCGGCCTCTTCATTGCGCCCGGCCCG
Source organism: Acidobacteriota bacterium (assembly GCA_035471785.1). NCBI lineage: Bacteria > Pseudomonadati > Acidobacteriota > Acidobacteriota bacterium. Next base: position 12,678 of record DATIPQ010000031.1, on the reverse strand, counting down.
TTTCAAGGACTCGATTAACGCCTGCCGCGCATCGAGGGCTCCGGGATTGATGTGCATGGCGCGGCGCAGCATTGAAATCGACTCCTCGATTTCTCCCTTTTGCTGCAAGAGGATCCCCAGCGTGACCAGGCCCCGGTAGTCGGCCGAGCCCTCCCCGATGATGCGGCGTAAGTTGGCTTCGGCTTCCCCGCCGTGACCGGCCTGGAACTGGGAGAGAGCCAGGTAAAGCCTCAACTCGGGGGAACGGGAGTCGAGTTCGAGTCCGCGGGCGAAGGCGGCCTGAGCTTCGTCGAAACGCTCCAGGCGATAGAGGTTGCGTCCCAGCAGCTTCCACAGATGGGCGCTTTGCGGTTCCTGCTCCAGGAATCCCTGCAGCTTTTCGACAGCCTCTTGCGAGGTCAGCCCCAAGGAGGAGTCCTTGCCGCTGACCGCCAAATAAAGGTCGAGACGGTCCTTGGGGTCGGCGCCGGCGAAGAGTCCCTGCGAGGGACGGGGCTTGGCTAAGGAGCCGTAGCCCAGTGCACGCAGCCTCTCTTCAACTTGCGGATCGATCTCTGCCGGCTGAGAAGGCGCCATTTCAAAGCGGCCCACATACTCGTCGAGCTTCTGCGACAGCGAGTTGGCCAGGGTGGAGCGCTGCTCCGCCAGGTTACGCCGCTCGCCCGGGTCTTCCTGCAAGTCGTAGAGTTCAGGACGGGGAGCACGGATGTACTTGTAATGCTTCCAGCGCAGGGAGGCCAGCGCGCTCCAACCGAAGTTCTGATAGGGGTAGAGGGTTTCGGCGTAAGCTTCTTCCACCCTGCGCCGCGACAAGAGGTCGGTTCCCTGCCATTCCCGCGGCGGACGCAAGCCTGCTTGGCGCAGGACGGTGGGCGCCACGTCCAGCAGCCGCGCCAGCCCGGAGACGCGCCGCCCCGCAGATGCCACCTCCCCTCCACTCTGGGGCAGCTTGACGATCAGGGGGATGTGCTGGGTGGACTGGTAGATGAAAAAACCGTGGGTCAGTTCGCCGTGCTCGCCCCGCGATTCGCCATGATCGGAGGTGTAGATGATGAGGCTGTCCCGGTAGAGCCCCTTCTCGTCCAGCAAATCGAGCAGGCGTCCGATGTGACGGTCGGCGTATTCCACCTCCTCGGGGTAAGGGCGTCCCGTGCGCCGGCCGGTCAAAGAGGCTTCCAGGTCGTGGTCTTCGTGAGGATCGAAGAGGTGAAGCCAGAGAAAGAACGGACGCGGAGCCGTACGCAGCCAGCCCATGGCGGCCCCCACCGCGAAGGCCGCCCTGCGCTCCAAGGGCTCGGGACCGGCCTCCAGGTTGGTGCTGAAGTCGTTGTCGAAGTGTTGAAAGCCCCGCTCGATGCCGGTTTCGGGATTGAGCACGAAGGCGCTCACGAAAGCCGCCGTGGCGTAGCCGTTTTCCCGCAGCACCTGCGCCAGCGATTGGGCCTGGCTGTTCAGGTCCCATCCGCGGTTGTTGCGTACCCCGTGGACGAAGGGCTCCTGCGAAAGCATCAGGGTGAGGTGGGAGGGCAAGGTCAGCGGGGCCGGCGACAGCGCTTGTTCGAACACCATCCCGTCGCGCGCCAGGCGGTCTGCGGCAGGCGTCTTCAACTGGGAGCCGTAAGGCGAGAGGTGATCGGCCCGCAAGGTGTCGACGGTTATGAGCACGATGTCGGGCCTGGCCGCGGCCTTCTCGCCCTCCGGCTGACGCCAGGCAACGGTTAACATCCATGCCAGGACGGCCAGAGCCGCCAACAGGATCTTAGCTCTCATGACTCTATGGATACTAACACCGCTTCCCACCAGTATACTGGCCACCATGAAGACCTACAGGGACCTGGAAGGCGACGGCGGTTCGAATGTCCTGCGGCAGGTGGTGGAGCTGAAGGAGAAGATCGCCTCAAAGCTTGAGCCCATCGAGATGGCGCTGGCGGTGGGATCGGGCAAAGGCGGCGTGGGCAAATCGACCTTGACCATGTTGCTGGCCCAAGCCCTCAACACCCGGGGACGCTGCGTGGCCGTGCTGGATGCCGATCTCAACGGACCTTCCCAGGCCCGTCTGGGCGGACTCAAGACCAGCGTCCCTGTCCCCGGGCGGCGAGGACTGGTCGTCCCCAGGACGAGGGACGGCGTGGGAGTGGTCTCTTTCGGCACCATGGTGCCCGAGTCGGAGGCCGTCGACTTCCCCTCCATCGCCCAGGGCGACAGCCACACCTGGCGGGCCACCAAGGAGTTCGCCACCCTGGCCGATTTCCTGGCCGGGACCGACTGGGAGCCCTTCGACACCTTGCTTTTCGACCTTCCTCCAGGAGCCGAGAGGACCTTCCAGTACGCCGAATTCCTGGGGCCGCAGACGCAGTTCGTGCTGGTAACGCTGCCTTCCGACCTTTCCAGGGGAGTCGTCCGCCGCTCGCTGGCGGCCCTGCGCAAGACTCCTAATCCGCTGCTCGGGTACATCCAAAACATGAGCGGCTACTACTGCGCATGCTGCGGCCAGGTGCGTCCGCTCTTTCCCGAGTCGTCCGAAGTGGAGATCGATCTGGCTCATCTTGGCAGCGTACCTTTTGATCCGGAGCTGGCCCGCCTTTGCGACCAAGGGCTCAGCCCCAGGGACCAAGTGGACTCTCCCGCCTGGCAGTCCATCCTCAAGATAGCGAAAGAACTCTAGGGCCACTAGGTGGCCAGCAAGTTCACACACGAATCAAGTTTCAGCGACCGCGCTGAAGGGCTAATTGCTCTCGGCGGTATGAGGCTGCTCGCTACTGCATTGCCTCAGAAGTTTTGAGCCACTCCGTCTCGTTATCCCACGCTTTCAGCGTTCAGACCTTTGCCGTCTGAAACCCAGGGTGGCGCCGCCGTCTCGCTAACGCTCGCCGCGGCTGACCCTGGGCTGACGAATCGCTCGCCTTCAGCGAGCCCGGACTTGACTGCTAACACAGTCGCTGGACTGGCGAATCTGTCCCTGTCAGGGACAAGAACGGAGGGCCCTGGCTCAGAAGAGCGGGAGAAGTCTGGGTGGACCACCACCCTCCAGAGAGCGACCTGCTCAAGGGAGCGATGGGACACACCGCTGGTGGGAGGCGCATCCTTGCGGCGATGGGCACAGTGATGCTTAAAGGCTGGATGCCGGTCGCGATCTAAACCCGCAGCAGAAAGTCCGGTGGCTTCAGGGATGCCTTGCCGCCAGTCTCCTCCTTGCAACCAGCCAGGCGGCTTGGTACAGGCCGGGTGGGAGGCGCGTCCCCGCGGCGATGGGCACCGATCGCCAATCGGGCGCCCAGCCCCAAGCCCCGCTCTAAAGGGCGCAGCAAGCAGCTTGCCGCCAAAGCCTCCTTCTGGCATGCTAAGTACCTGTGATACAGTAACTTATAAGGACAGACTAAGATCATGAAGAAGACCTTGAGATGGATCGTGTTGGGGGCAATCCCGACCGCGGTTGCGGGTTGCTCACAGACTCCGGCAACGCTGCAGGTGGCTTCACCGGACGGCAGCATCGAAGTTTCTTTCGAACTGGCCGAAGGCACCCCCTTCTACCGCATCGACCGCGGCGGTCAGGCCGTTCTCGAGAATTCCCGGCTGGGTTTCGCCTTCCGCGACCAGGAACCGCTGGACGGCGGATTGGAAGTCCTCTCCTACGGGGAGACCAACTACGACAACACTTGGGAGCAGGTGTGGGGCGAGAAACACCAGATCCGCAATCATTACAACGAGTTGCGCGTGGCCCTCAGGGAATCGGCCGCTCCCCGGCGGCGCCTCGATGTGGTCTTCCGGGCCTACGACGACGGCGTAGGCTTCCGCTATGAATTTCCCGAGCAGGATGCTCTGGCCGACTTCGTCATCACCGACGAACTGACCGAGTTCCGCTTCGCCGGCGATCATGCCGCCTGGTGGATTCCCGCTTACCAGGACAACCGCTACGAATACCTCTACCAGCGCAATCCCATCAGCGAGCTGGACGTGGTGCATACGCCGGTCACCTTCGAGACCTCGGACGGGCTGGTGCTCAGCCTGCACGAAGCGGCCCTGACCGATTACGCCAGCATGACCGCCCGCCATACCGAGGGCACCACGCTCAAGTGCGACCTGGTGCCCTGGCCCGACGGAGCCAAGGTTCTGGGATCAGCCCCCATGAAGACGCCCTGGCGCACCTTGCAGATCGGCGAGTCGGCCAGCGACCTGCTGGAAAGCTACCTCATCCTCAACCTCAACGAGCCCAACAAGCTGGAGGACACGTCCTGGATCAAGCCCGGCAAATACGTCGGCATCTGGTGGGGCATGCACCTGGGCACCATGAGCTGGGAATCCGGCCCCAAGCACGGAGCCACCACCGAGCGCACCAAGCAGTACATCGACTTCGCGGCCGAGCACGGATTCGACGGAGTCCTGGTGGAAGGCTGGAACGTCGGATGGGACGGCGACTGGATGCAGAACAGCGAGCTGTTCCGCTTCACCGAGCCCTACCCCGACTTCGACCTGCGCGCCGTCACCGACTACGCCCGCGAGAAGGGCGTGGTGCTGATCGGCCACCACGAAACCTCGGCCGGCATCAGCAACTACGAATCCCAGATCGACGCCGCTTTCGACCTCTACCAAGAACTGGGCGTCACCATGATCAAGACCGGCTACGTGGGCACCCGCACCGAAGGGGGAGAGCACTGGCACCACGGGCAGTTCATGGTGCGCCACTACCGCATGGTGGTGGAAAAGGCCGCCGAACACGGCATCATGCTGGACGTCCACGAACCCATCAAGCCTACCGGCATCCGCCGCACCTATCCCAACATGATGACCCGAGAGGGCGCCCGCGGACAGGAGTACAACGCCTGGAGCGTCGAAGGCGGCAACCCGCCCGACCACACCACCATCCTGCCCTTCACGCGCATGCTTGCGGGCCCCTTCGACTACACGCCGGGCGTGTTGGACCTGACCTTCGAAGACATCAATCCCAATGCCCGCGTCAAGAACACGCTGGCCAAGGAACTGGCCCTTTATGTGGTCATCTACTCGCCGCTGCACATGGCCGCCGACCTGATCGAGAACTATCAGGACCAGCCGGCCTTCAAGTTCATCAAGGACGTTCCCACCGACTGGGAAGACACCCGGGCCCTGCACGCCAAGATCGGCGACCACGTGGGCATCGCCCGCAAGGACCGCAACAGCGACGACTGGTACGTGGGCAGCATCACCGACGAAGAGGCCCGCACGTTCGAGGTCCCCCTCGACTTTCTCGACCCCGGCCGCAAGTACGTGGCCGAGATCTACGCCGACGGCGAAGGCGCCAACTGGGAGTCCGCCCCTTACGCCATCAACATCACCCAGGTCCTGGTCGACTCCTCCACCACCTACACCCTCAACCTGGCCCCCGGCGGCGGCGCCGCCCTCCGCCTCCGCCCCGCCAGCGAGGAAGAAACCCAGTCCGTCCCCGCCTACGAGTAGCGGGGGATTAGATTGGCAGGATGAGGCGCAGGCCCTCGGTGATCGCCGTCTGACACGTCCCAACGACAGGCGTCTCGAATCGCCATTACTCAGGTCCAAGCGGACGAATGTTGCAGCCCTGGCGCTCGACGCTGTAAACCACTCCGCTGATCTTCCATCCTTCGGACCAGAGAGAAGGAATGGACGCCGCAATGGCTGAACTAGTGCTGCCGGTCATAAGTTCTGAGCCAGGGCCGCCGTTTTTTGTCCCTGAAAGGGACAGATTCGCCAGCCCAGGGTCAGCCCCGGCGAGCGTAAGCGAGACGGCGGCGCCACCCTGGGTTTCAAACGCCAAATGTGCAAACGCTGAAAGCGTGGGATAACGCCACAGGGTGGCTCAAAACTTCTGACGCACTGAACTCGCCGTCGAGGTGGAAACTGTACTGGGCTGGGCAACCTTGTGAATCCTCATGAAAGCCAGTCTTGATTCGATGTAGGGCTTGCCTCGAGGCGAAACCTCGCGCGATTTTTTTCTTGACACCGCCCAGTCCGTTAGCCTAGACTTACGTAAGTGATGACTTACGGAAACGTGCTCCAGGCATTAGCGGACCCTACCCGGCGGGCCATTTTCGAGCGGCTGCGGCGAGGGGAGTTGGCGGTTTGCGATTTGGCAGAAGGCCTGCCGGTGAGCCGTCCGGCGGTTTCTCAGCACCTTAAGGTGCTGCGCCAAGCCGGATTGGTGAGCGAACGGCGGGAGGGCGTGCGCCGACTCTATCGCCTGGAGCGCCGCGGTCTGCTGGCTCTGCGCATCTATGTGGAAAGCTTCTGGGAGGATGTGTTGGAGTCTTTCAAGGCCGAGGCTGAAGCACAACATCGAAAAACCAAGGAGAGAGGCGATGACTGAATCAAGAGTCGAAACCGAGGTTGAGGAGAGAGGCCAACTCGGCCCCGTCCACAAGACCATCGAGGTGGACTGCCCGCGCCAAAAGGCCTTCGAGATCTTCACGGCGCGCATGGCCGATTGGTGGCCGTTATCCACTCATTCCGTCAGCCTGGATCGGGCTGCATTCTGCGGCTTCGAGCCTCGTGTGGGCGGTCAGCTCTACGAGGAGCGCGACGACGGCCGGCGCTTCCAGTGGGGGACGGTGCTGGCCTGGGACGCTCCGCGCCGCATCCAAGTGACCTGGCATCCCGGATACGAGGAAGACCGGGCCCAGAGAGTCGAAGTCCGGTTCCACGAGGACGGATCCAGGACTCGCGTGGAGTTGATTCACAGCGGGTGGGAAGTGCTGGGCGAGAGAGCCCAGGAAACCCGCCAAGGCTACGACAGCGGGTGGGACGCCGTACTCAACCTGCACTATCTTCCGGCTTGCCGGGCTTAAAACGGCCCCGCGTCGCTGAAGCTATGGAGAACTGAAGGAGAATGACAATGAAAAGAAACCTATTTGTGGCTATAGGCCTGATGGCGGTGCTGGCTGCGCCGGCCCGGGCCGGTGAACGGCGCTTGCACGCCGATTTCGCAGTGGATGCCCCGCTGGACAAGGCCTGGGAGGCTTGGACCACGGCTCAAGGCCTGCAGAGCTTTTTCGCCCCCTACGCCCGAATCGAACCGCAAGTCGGCGGCACCCTGGACATCTGGTTCTCCCCCGATGCCCCCAAGGGCCAACGGGGAGCCGAAGACCAGAGGGTGATGCAATACATCGAGAAGAGCCGCTTCGGATTCACCTGGAACGCCCCTCCCAGCATTCCCACGCTGCGCCATCAGCAGACCCTGGTGACCCTCGATTTCGAGGCCATCGACGAGGGCCGCACGCGTGTCCGCTTCTCTCACGAGGGCTGGGGGTATGGAGAGGACTGGGACAAATGCTTCGACTATTTCGACGGCGCCTGGAGAAGCTTCGTGCTGCCCCGCTTCAAACACGCCCTAGAGGTCGGTCCTATCGTAGCGGGAGAGAGTCCCGAGCTGGCTCCCATCTCGCAGTCCATCAAAGTAGAGGACTGAGGAGACCTCATCGAGAGCGATGGGCGGTTGCCCCTCGGACCTGCTTTGGCCTAGAGTCGCGGCATGCAAGCTGAGCAGGCCAAGCCCCGCCGGGCATGGGGACCGCCCATCGCAGGGGCCGTCATCGCGGTGACGGCTCTCGGACTCGACACCCTCAGTTCCATTACCCACGCCCTGCCCGTCCATTGGATTCCGGTGCTGGGCGTGTCAGCCGGTCTCATTCTGGCCTGCTGGCCTCCCGCCCTGCGCCTGCTGCTCAGGCGGGAGAGGAAACACCGCTGGCGGACGGGAGCCCTGGCCCTGCTCCCGCCGGCAGCCCTGGCCGGATACGCGCTGTGGACGCCGGCCTTGATCTGCACGGTGCCTTCGCCGCCCATGGCTTTCCTCAGCGGCGGACTGCGGCATCTGGCCTATGAGATCCGCATCAGGCACTACGGATTTCGCGACCTCCATTTGACCGAGGCCCGGGTGCTGGGCGAGGACGGCTCCCTGCTCAGAACCTTCGACGCCGACTGGCTGGTCAACGGACCCTTCCGCGGCGAGGAGGGCCGGCAGCAGTCCATCACCCTGCCCGCGGGACGCGACGCCACCCTCTTCTTGTGGCTGGCCCTCAGGCAAGACGAGCCTCTTCCCGACCGGCTGGGCCACGTCCTGGTCTTAGCCGCTTCAGGGCAGGACGAAGCGATGCCGGCCCTGGGTCCCTCGACCTACCGCCGACGACGCCCTCGCTTGCCCGTCATTCAATCCCCCCTAAGCGGAGGGCCTTGGCTGGCCAGGGCCGGACCCTCGAACTGGTCGCGCCATCGACGGGCCCGCGTGCTGGGGCACATCTCCCAGCGCTTCGCCATCGACTGGGTGCGCATCGACCGGGAGGGGAGCCTCTTGCGCCAGCCCACCGCGGACGGCCAGGACGCCGCCAACACCGACTACCTGTCCTACGCGGCCCAAGTGCGCTCGGCCTTCTCGGGCGTGGTGGCCGAGGTCCGCGACGGTTGGCCCGACAATCCTCCCGGCAAGCTCTTGCAGCCCTCCAACCTGTCCAATTTCGCCGGCAACTATGTGGCGGTACGTCACGACCTGGGATTCTGCGCCTTTTACGGTCACCTCAAGCAGGATTCGGTGGCCGTGCGGGCGGGCGAGAAGATCTTCGCCGGCCGTCTGCTGGGGCAGATCGGAAACAGCGGCAATTCCGACGATCCCCACCTCCATTTTCAAGTGGCCGACGACTGCGACCCGCTCATCTCGGAAGGACTGCCCTACCACTTTGAAGGCTATCTCAGTCACGGCTATCTGCCCTGGGAACGGGAGGGCGGCTTCAGCCTGCCTGCGGGTCAGGCCGTCGAGTACGGACTGCCGCTTCACAATGAAATCGTCACCTTTCCGCCTCGCGAGGACGCCGTCCGATGAAGGCGGAGCCGGGCCGCTGGACTGTTATACTTGGCCTCGAGCCGGGGCTCCGCTAAACATGAAGACACCATCCTCCACTTCTCTCAGCCGTTTCACATATTGGCTCCTGCCGGCCTGTCTATTGGTGGCGGCGGGGCTGGCCGCCGCGGCGGCCAGCGACGATCTGACCCCGCAGGAGCAACGCGGCAAGCAAATCTACCTGACGGGCGCCAGTCCCTCCAGCCAGCCCGTGGTGGCCCTGATGGGCGAGGAAAAGACCGAGGTTCCCGCCACCCTGCTGCCCTGCGTGAATTGCCACGGCTCCGACGGACGCGGACGCCCGGAAGGCGGCGTCATCCCCTCCAACGTGAGATGGGAGACGCTGACCAAACCCTACGGCGTCCGCCACGAGACGGGACGCAGCCATCCGCCCTACACGCTGGAAACCCTGACCGCGTCCATCACCGAGGGCGTCGACCCCGCCGGCAATGCCCTCAACACCGCCATGCCCCGCTACCGCATGTCGGACGACGACCTGCAGGCCCTGGTGGCCTACCTGCAGAAGCTGGGGCAGGAACGCGATCCGGGCGTCGACGAGGAGAGCCTGAGACTGGGTCTGCTGCTGCCTCCGGGATCGCTGATGGTGGCCGAATCGATGCGCCGCCTGCTGCAGGCCTACTTTGAGGACGTCAACCAGAACGGCGGCATTTACGGACGCAAGCTGGAGCTGCAGACCTACTACCTGCCTGCCGATCCTGCGCAGGCCGAGTCGGCCGTCATCGAGTTCATCGACGAGAAGGACATCTTTGCACTGGTCTCGCCTTTCCTGGCTGACCGCGAGGAAGCCCTTGTCAAGCTGGCTGACCGCAGGGGGCTGCCCATGGTAGGGCCCATCACGCTGCGTCCTCAACTCGACTTTCCTCTCAACCGCAAAGTCTTTTACCTGCTCTCGGGACTGGCCACCCAGAGCCGGGTCCTCATCGGATTCGCCGCTCAGCAGTCGGGCCTGAGCCAAGTCCGCCTGGCTGTGGTGGCACCCCTCAGAGAGGACCTGAAAGAGGCCGTCGATGCCGCCAAAGAAGAGGCCTTTCGGCAGGACTGGCCCGAAGTGGTGGAGATCCGCTACGCGGCGGGAGAACTGAAGCCGGCCCAGGCGGTCAAAAAGCTGCGCCAGGGGCAGATCGATGCCGTGCTGTTCCTGGGCCGCGACGCCGATGCCTCGGCCTGGCTGGAGGCCGCAGAAGCCGCCGAGTACCGTCCTTACTTGCTCTCGCCGGCTTCCTTGGCGGGTGCGGCGCTCTTTCAGGCGCCCCAGGCCTTCGCAGGAAAGATCTTCAGCAGCGCCGCCACCCTTCCGGCCGATTTCGAACGCAGCGCGGTGGGGGAGTTCCTGGGCCTGGCCCAAGAGGCCGACCTGTCCCGGCAAGGACGCCCCCAACAGATCCTCACCCTCGCCTCGGCCAAGATTCTGTTGGAGGGACTGCGCCAGTCCGGACGCGACGTGAGCCGTGAAAAATTGGTGGACAGACTGGAAGGCCTCTACCGCTTCGAGACCGGACTGACGCCGCCGGTCACCTACAACCCCAACCGGCGCATCGGAGCCAAAGGCGCCTACGTTCTGCTGGTCGACCTGGAAAAGAAGGACTTCACTCCTCAGGGCCCTTTCCGGGAGTGGTCCGAGTAGCGGGACGGCGGCGCTCGAGAAAGGGCCTCCAACCAGCCCGGAAGAGGGCCCAAACGATGACGCACATCAAAGCCACGCCCAACCACATCGAAAGCTTGGGCTCGGCCGGCTCCAAGCCAGGCGGAATGAGGCGGGGACGGTAGCCCGAAGCATTGCCCAAAAGGACCAGCCCACGCAGCCCCGAAGTCAGCGTCAGCAACATGACCAGCTTCTCGCGCACCTGATAGCCCACGCGCCAGGCGAATTCCGGCCTGATTCCCATGAAGGCCAACAGGGCCGCCACCAGACGATTCCCCCAAGCCACCATGGCCGCGAAGATCAAGAAGACAGGAATGGCCACGATCAGCGCCGCCACATCGTCGCGCCGCTCAGGCCGGGCCAAGCCCGGATCGATCAAGCTCAACAAGAGCACGGCCAGCCCCAGGGCCCCATAAGTCATGGCTGCCTGTACATATCGCTGCTCCTCTCGGGGGTCGGCCTTCATAGGCTTCCATTGTAGTGGCGAGTCCGGATATGGAAAACTTCTGCTCGCCGTTGTTGGCATGGAAGTTGCAAAACTTAAACTTGATTTGAAATTGTTCGCTGAGACCTGGAGCCGACCATGAAAGACTTTTGGATGGACCTTCGATTCGCCGTGCGTCTCTTGGCCAAGAATCCCGCTTTCACGCTTGTGGCGCTGCTGGCGCTGGCCTTCGGGATCGGAGCCAACACCGCCATCTTCAGCGTGGTGGACGGCGTGCTGTTGAAACCGCTTCCTTTCCCTGACTCGCAGCATCTTTACCGGGTTTGGGAATTGGAGTCCCAGGAGCGGGCACAGGTCCTATCCAGCTATCGCGACTTCCAGCACCTGAAAGAGCAGAGCCGCTCCTGGGAGCCCCTGGCGGCCTATCAATTCGACAATTTCAACCTGACGGGCGGACAGCAGCCCGAGCAATTGCGGGCCGCAAAGGTGAGCGCCGACCTCTTTCGCCTCCTGGGCGTGCCGCCGCTTGAGGGCCGCCGCATAGACGCCCGCGACCAGGCAGGACGCGGCAGCCAGGTCACCATCCTCAGCCATTCCCTGTGGCTGCGCCAGTACGGCGCGCGGCCCATGGTGGGAAACACCATCGAACTCGACGGAAAGGCCTACGAAGTGGTGGGCGTGATGCCGGCCGGATTCTCCTTTCCCTACGAGACTCCATGGGACCTCTTCATTCCGCTGGGGACTCCCGACGATTCTCAGAATGGGCAGCGCAACCTCTTCCTGCTGGGACGGCTGGCTGCGGGCGTGCCGGTCTCCCAGGCTGAGGAGGAGATGCGGGGGCTGGCCGCGCGGCTGGCCCAGACCCGTCCACAGAACGAACAAGACGTCGGCATCGGACTGGTTTCGATGCATGAACACATCGTGGGCGACCTGAGCTTGACGCTGTGGTTGTTGATGGCGGCCGTGGGACTGGTCCTGCTCATCGCCTGCACCAATATCGCCACCTTGTTGATGGCGCGTTCGCGTGAGAGAGAAAAGGAAATCGGCGTCCGCCTGGCCATCGGGGCGGGACGCGCCCGCATCATCCGCCAGATGCTGACCGAGTCGGTGCTGCTGGCGGTGCTGGGAGGAGCCTTGGGCGTCACCGTGGCCTTCTGGGCCACGGACGCGCTGCTTTCCTTGGCCCCCGCCACCCTGCCCCGCCTCAGCGAGGTGACCATCGACCCCGGCGTGCTGCTCTTCAGCTTGGCCGTGACCCTGGCCACCGGCCTCGTCTTCGGGCTGCTCCCCGCCTTGCAGGGCAGCCGCGCCGATCTCAACGACGCTCTCTCCAGCGCCTCCAGGGGAGCCGCCGACAAGCGCGGCAACCGCCGCTGGCGCAATGCCCTGGTGGCCGCACAGGTGGCCTTGGCCATGGTGCTGCTGACGGGCGCGGGACTGGTGCTGCGCAGCCTGAACCAGCTCAACGAGGTCGAGCCCGGATTCCGCACCGACATCCTGGCGCTGGGCCTGGTCTTGCCTCCCAACGAGTACCAGAGCGCCCAGAAGGTGAATTACTTCGAGCAAGCGCTGAAAAACTTGGACGCACTCCCCGGAGTGGCATCGGTGGCCGCCGCCAACTTCCCTCCCACCCGCGGGCAGGGAATCGGGGTCAGCGTCCTGCGCCCGGGACAGTCCGAGGAGGAAGAGGGCCAGACGTTGTCTCAGAGGGTGGTGACCGAGGACTACTTC
>DATIPQ010000030.1 GCA_035471785.1 Acidobacteriota bacterium | reverse complement strand
CCTTTCTGGCTGCCCAGCCCGCCCTCCGACGGCCACGTCCTTCTCTTGAACCGGAGCACGGAAGTCATCGACCTGAGCATCCAGATTCGAAGCGGACCCAGGGCGAGCGAGCGCGGGATGGCCATTCAGCCGGGCCAACTGCGCGTCTTGGATCTGCGCCAAGCCGGCGGAATTCACGGCAATGAGCGAGTCGGCGCCGTAAAGGTTTCCCATTCGGGCGGCTACGGCGACCTGATTGTGCGCGGCTTTGTGCTGGACGAAGCGCACGGCTTCTCTAGCCGCCTCGACTTCTTCGCCACCCCGCCCGATTTGGAGGATGAGAGCTTGTCGGACACAAGCAGTGTGACTTTTCCGACGCTTCGCTCGGGGGTCACCGACAAGGGCAGCCGCATCTCGCCCTTCCTCATTCTTTCCAACGAGATGCCCCGCTCCGTGACGGTCAGCGCCCATGCACAGTTCGCCGAAACCCTGTCGGCGCCGGGCTCCCGCCTCCAACTGCTCGACGGGCTGCAACTCGACCCTTATGAGGCGGTCGTTCTGGACCTTGGGGCTTCCCTTTCCGCCATGCGGCAGGCCGATGGCGGTGAAATCCTCGAGGCCGGCCTGGAACTGGAATACGCCGGTTCCCCTGGAGCAGTGACTGCTTCGCTCTTGAGCGTGGATGAAGTCTTCGGCCATGTCCACCAGTCGAAGGCGGTGTGGCCTTCCGATCTGAACCTGGGCTACAGCTACCCCATGCTGCTGCAAGGCGGCTGGACGACCAAGGTGTACCTGACCAACCGCACCTCGGAAAGGGCCGTCTTCTGCCTGTTCATCCACTCCCAAGGTCAGTCCTACACCTACGCGGGCGCCAAGTGGCTGGAGCCGTTCGAGTTCAGGATGGTCGACGTGGGCCTGCTGCAGGCCGAGCAGATCCCGGACGAGTTCGGCCGGGTGTTGCCGCTGACCGCCGAGGAGGGCCAGATCAAGCTGCTTGTCCACAGCGAGGACCCGTCCAGCGTCAGCGGCCAGGCCGTGTTGGAGAACCGCACACTGGGTGTCTCGATCGCGGCGGGGTGTCCGGTGTGCCCCGCCTCTTCGGAGAACCTTTTCTTGCTGACAAGCCTGGCCGGCGTCCCCGGCGCTTTCGGCATCCCCGCCTTGTACATTGGGGACGCCGGTCTTGAGTCCCGCATTTACGCCGTGGAGACCTTCGATGACTCCAACTGGAAGGACGTCTCGGGATTCGCCGGCTACAACAGCTCGGACGGCGGCGTGGCCTCGGTGGACAAGGGTTTCCTGCGCGCCGACGTCGAATTCCACTCAGCGGGTGAGGCCGATATCGGTGCCTCCTTCCTGGGGACGGGATGGTTGCCCCCCACCCTCTGCGAGTTCCTGCCCTCGGGCGGCATGAACTGCTCCTGCACGGAGACAGCTAAGCCGCTTTCGGTTCCGGGGAGCAGTTCGTCGGGCTTTTTCAGCCCGACGGCTGAAGTGTTGGTTCTGAATCCGACCCTCACTTCCATCTCCCCGGATCGTTATGTGCTGGGCGGGTCTACCACCGTGACGCTCCAGGGCACCGGATTCGTAGAGCCGCTCTCGGTCAACGTCAGTGGAAGCGGGATCACAGCCACCGTTCAATCGGTCACGCCTAACTCGGTGACCGCCACCTTCTCCCTGCCGGGGAGCGCAGCGGCCGGCTCCCGTTCCGTCACCGTCACCGCGGCAGGCGCCACCACCAACGCCAAGACCTTTGTTGCGCAGAAACCGACCCGTTTTGATGCAATCGACGTCTTTGCCATTGAAGATCCGACTTGCGCTCCGACTGCGAATCAAAGGGGCTTCTTCGTGGAGGTTGAATATCGCGTCTTGGATCAGAACGGCGATGTCATCGAGGTTGCTGGGATGACGCCGCTCGAAGAAATCATCCGCAATGGCCAGAACTGGGGTCAAGGATACCTCCCATTTGCTTCTCCATCTACGACCAACGCAGACGGGGAATTCACTGACGAGCCTGTTGGCACTTGCTTTGGAGCTGCACCTCCGCCGAATCTGTGTGTTGGTGTCATCCAGAACTTCAAGCTTCGGGTTCCGGGTGGCGGTGGCACGACAACGTTTTCGATCACCAACCAGACGGTCCGAACCGATTGCATGTTGGGGTTGCTGCTCTTCAATAACGGCACGTCGTTTAGTCATGGTACGGTTAACTAGGAGGCTTAGCCTTGTGAGAATACGAATTGCCTTGGGAGTCCATCTGGGGATGAGCTTGGTCTCCGTCGCTGCGTTTGGCGGAGAAGCGTGGAGTTCGTCTTCGATTGAGCCGGTGTCCCTTCAAGCCGATTACTACCAAGATTTTTGGAAGGACATCGATGAGGAGGCGGTGCAACAGCGACTCACTGATCTGGTTGAAGAGGCTTTGATTGAGGGGCTAGACAAGCTATCTCTGGACGTCATCTGGAGCGAAAGAGGCCGCGAGATCCGCAGTTACGGCATTGTCGCCGTCCAGTGCCTGTCCCGCTTGGCGGAGTCGCCGGAAAGAGGCCGGCGTCTGGCAGCCATTCGATTTCTAGACCGGATTGGAGGTGATCTGGCGGCCCCGGCCCTTATCCAAGCTGCCCGAAACGAGTCCGACCCGGACCTGCGTCTGGAAGCTCTGCAGCGAGTTGTCGAGCACAACGGCTATTTGGAGGTTTCTTGGCTGCTCAACGCCATCACCGAGAAGGAGGCAGCCGGGAAGATCCTGGAGTACGCACAGGAGGTCATGCTGCAAAGGGGCGAGTTCGAGGCCCTGGCCCAAGGCGGGGAGCCGATTGCCCAAATCAGCGGGGGCGTTGCGAGAAGGCCCGACCCGGCAAATCCAGAACGAGTCCGGAGACGGATCGAGGAGATCATGGCAGAGGTCATTGAATCGGGCACCATCATACTTCCAGAAGGCGTTAAGGCCATCACCCGTCCCCATCCCTCAGCAGCTCACTACCGGGAGGTGCTGGAAATGGGTCCCGCCGCAATTCCCCCTCTGGTCGATTATGCCAAGGGAGGGGGCCCATTTGAGTGGTGGGCCGCCAAGTGGTTGGTGATGGCCTTGGGCGGCAAAGAGATAGTCGCGCCGCTGTCTGAAATCGTGTTGGACACCAGCCTCCCAAACCGTCATACAGCACTGGCTTCGCTGGTTGAAGGCACGAGTTACCTGTCGATCAGTAAACTTCTCCGGGAGATCGCCTTGGAAGGGGACTCGCCCTCCAGCCGCTACGCCCGCGGGGTTCTTCAGGCCGCAAGTGCTTAGCGAAAGACAACTGTTGGCCCTGGCGGCGGTTCTTATGGTCCTGGTCGCCACCCTGGCCGGCTACCTCCCCGCCCGCCGCGCCTCCAGAGTCAACTCAGAGGACGCTGGTCGGGTTGTGCCAAACCTTTTCTTTCGCCTTGCGGCATCTTCGCTATGGGAGAAGCCATGCAGAACTGGCGGCCCTCCTATCCTCCGCCGTCGGCGTTGTCATGCTGCTCGGCTTTCCGATGCTAGACGCCGCGCCGCAGCAGGAGAAGGAAGACTCGTTCACTGGACCTGTTGGAATCGAAGGCAAGCGGCTTCCTGCCAAAGTGCGTCAACTGGAGCCGGGCCTTTGGCTCAGGGAGGACGGATCATATGTTCCGCGAAGGGCCTGCCCTTGGACAGTGTTTTCCGGTGCGCAGCTTCTTCCGGCGACTGGAGCGCTGCATGACCGCCGGCAACGGCATTGTCTGGCAGTGCCTCTTGAGGTCTTTTGGCATTGAACCCGGCTCCCGGGTCTTGATCATCGCGAGTCATCTCCACGACCTTTTAACAAGCTATTCACAGCGGGCTGAGGCCAACACCTAATCGTAGCACGGTGGGCCCGACCAAGCCCTTCCTGAGTTACAAATTTTTATAGATTTAATTTGTGTTAGTCAGATTTTGAAAATACAAAAGTCACTTTACATCATACCGTTTGGCGGGCCAGGAACTCAACAGCGAGAGACCCGGTTCAGGAGATTATGGAAGTTTGGCCGCAACTAGAATTTCCCAAGACCCCATGGTAGACTTGTGCTTCACGAAGTTCCTGAGATGAAGAACAAGAAGATCGAAGAAGGGCGAGGAGCAGATTTTTGGCAGAATCTTGCCTTGGTGGGATTGGTGGGAATAGTTATGACTTTCATGGGGTTCTTCTGGAATGTTTACAGTGAGCTTGGTGAACTAAAGAAAGAAGTTGGTGAGTTCCAGGTAACGGTGAATTCCGAAGTAGCCGGACTGAGGCTCGAATTAGAGCGGCTCAAGAATCCTCGGGAGACGAGGTCCACTTCAGAAAATCGTCATCTTCGAACGGCAACAAGTTTAGCCGAACCGCAAGTAAGACGGGAAATCTCCGAGGCCCTCCAAGAAGACGACGTAGAAAAGGCAATCCAGCGCTTGCGAAGTTTATCGCGAAGGGAGGCATTCTCCGAGGAATTCTGGCACGTTTTCCGATATTGCCTAAAGAGCGGTGACTTCGAAACAGCCGACAGGATGATTGAGTTCCTAGAGTCGGACGCTGAAAAAGCTAAGGCCAGGGAGCTAATCGAAATAGAGAGGGTCAGTAAATGAGGAGGATGAAGAGAAAGGAGATCTAACAATGAAGACTTCCGATACTGTACGAATTTTGTGCCAGCTTTCCCTCTGCCTAGTTCTGGTCGGTGAATCTGCCGCTAGTGGCCCCCGCCAGCTGGCCTCTCTGGACATAGAGAACGTCTTTCAGGCGACAGGTTGGATGGGAGACGGTGTCTATGAGCGCAAGTATGTGAAATTCTCCGGGTCATATGGCGAATCTCCGCATAGCAAACCAGACTGCATTCGTATTGAGTACGAGTTCGGCCCAAAGGGATGGGCGGGTATCTACTGGCAGAATATTGCGGACAATTGGGGGGAGGAGGCTGGTAACGATTACTCACGCGAGGGTTTTACCAAAGTTGCTTTCTGGGCCAGAGGCGAACGCGGAGGAGAGGTCGTCGAATTCAAGACCGGTGGTATCCGGAAAGGAAAATATCGTGACTCCTTTGTTAGGACGTCAGGTAGACTGAGACTCTCCCAAGACTGGAGTGAATACGAAATCGACCTCGGCAACTCAGACTTGTCGAGTGTTATTGGAGGTTTCGCTTGGGTTGCGAGTAGAGACTTTAATTCCGCGGAGGCCAATAAGATCGTCTTCTTCATAGACGATATTCAATTTCAGAAATAGCTTTGCTGAAGGCGGGCGACGGCGGCCAGTGGGATGGCCAGGGTCAATTATCGGTCGAAGCCGGGAAAGACGCTGCCCCCTTTGGCCAGCGGGGCCCCATCGGGCAGATGCCGTCTCCTTTCAAGTCAGAAGACGTTGCGGCAGAAAGCCTAGAAGTCGATGCCACCCAAAAGGCACCAAACACGTGAGCGGCTGGGCGCTTTGGTCTCCGGGGTCCCAAAGCACCCGACTTGCCGCT
>DATIPQ010000029.1 GCA_035471785.1 Acidobacteriota bacterium | reverse complement strand
CCAAGACCGCCCGCGGCGTCGACCTGATGTGCCAGGCCCCCTCGCAAGTGGATGCCAAGCAGCTCGATGAACTGCACATCCAGGTCAAGGAATAGATCCCAGTGCTGCCGGTCATAAGTTCTGAGCCAGGGCCGCCGTTTTCTGTCCCAGTCAGGGACAGATTCGTCAGCCCAGCGACTGTGTTAGAAGTCAGGTCCGGGCTCGCTGAAGGCGGGCGATTCGCCAGCCCAGCCACTGTGTCAGAAGTCAAGTCCGGGCTCGCTGAAGGCGAGCGATTCGTCAGCCCAGGGTCAGCCCCGGCGAGCGCAAGCGAGACGGCGGCGCCACCCTGGGTTCAGGACAGCCAAGTGCGAACGCTGAAAGCGTGGAATAACGCAACAGGATGGCTCAAAACTTCTGACGCACCGCACTAGGCGTTCTTCTGCTCTTCCTCAGCCTTTAGCCCTTGCTCGGAGTGATCTTCGGATTGGCCTTGAGGGAGTTGGAGCACCTCAGCCTCGCGGGCATCCACTTGCAGGGCGGAGCGGAAGTGGAGGTCTCGTTGGGGGAAGGGGATTTCGATGCCCTTCTCGACGAAGGTCTTGTAGACGTTTCCCAGCAGACGGTGAGTGACGCGGCCCCGCAGCTCGGGGTCTTCCACCCAGGCCAGCAGTTCGAAATTGAGGGAGGAATCGCCCAGCTCGCGGAAGCGGACGCGGGCTGCCGGACTGGGGCAGACTTCGTCATCGGCGTTGGCCACTTCGAGCAGGGTCTTCTCCACGAAATCGACATCGGACCCGTAGGCCACTCCCACCCCGATGCGGATCCGGAACTTGACCCAGGGACCTCCACTCTGGTTGACGATCTTGGCGTCGGCGATGACGGCGTTGGGGACGGTAATCTCGACGTCGTCGCGGGTCAGCATGCGGGTGCTGCGGATGCCGATCTTGGTCACTTTGCCGCGCTCGCCGGAATCGAGGACGATATAGTCTCCGATCTTGTAAGGCGCATCGGCCAGGATGAAGATTCCTGCGAAAAGGTTGGCAATGGTGTCCCGAGCCGCGAAGCCCAGGGTGATTCCGACCACTCCCGCCGATGCCACCCATCCGGCGGGATCGATGCCCCAGGCGATCATGATGAAGTAGGTGGCCGTTCCCACCACGATGACCTTCATCCCGATGTTGAAAATGGGCAGCGTGGCCGGCTGAATGAGCGTGAAGCTGGTTTCCACCTTGGAGAGACTCTCCAGAATCAGCGACAGAATGCGGACGGCCAGGATGACCCAGACCGCCACCACCAGGGTCTTGATGATGTTGGTGTGGATCTCGCCGGGCGTCCCGTCGGCGCGTACCAGTACCTGGTTGAGGGCCTGATTGAAGCCGACCAGGAGGATGGTGAGGAAAACCGGTTTGTGGATCAGCTCCAGGATGCGATCGTCTACTTCAGAGCGGGTGTGATCGGCCATCTGGCTGAGGATCCGGCGCAAAACATAGTCGGCCACCAGGGCCGCCGCCAGGAAGATGACGAATATGATCAGCGCGTTGTATTCCTTGCGGAAGTTGGGCTGCCAACCGAGCTGGTCAAGTTCCCACACGCCGATCATGAAGTAGAGGACGCCCCCCAGGACCAGCAGTCTGAAGATGTTGGCGAAGAGCGGAACCGTTCCCGGCTGCAGGATGCCGGCGCCTCCCTCGCGACGGGCGGCGTGACTGAGTATGGTCTCCACGATGCGCACCGCCAGCAGGGCCCAAGCCAACACGATCAGCGTCTCGATGACGTTGGTGTGGGTCAGCAGCGCGCCTTCAGCGTAGTAAGTTTCCAGCAGCGGATCCAGCGCGTATTCCACGCCCAGAGCCAGCACCGTAAAGAAGATGGGGCGGTGGGTGAGGTCGATGATCTTGTCGTCGAGATCGCTCTCCGTCCTGGCCACCAGCTTCAGCAGCACCCGGCGGATGACTTGATCGACCAAGGCGGCCACCAACGCCGAAGCCAGTATGATGATCAGGGCTTGACCGTATTCGGGCGCCAATCCAAAAGTGCTCTCCATCCAGTCCAGTAGGGGTTGCATCGGCCCTATGCTAGAGACTTGCCCTACGTCAGGCAAGGTGGTCAGTCTTCCTCTTCCAGGGCGGGTTCGTCGCGCAGGGCCTGGCGCAATCGCTCCAATCCCTCACGCAGGTCTTCGGGCGGCACCCCGAATCCGATGCGGAAGCAGGACTCGTCGCCGAAGAAGCGTCCCGGCGCCAGGGTGGTCTCGTACTCGGTTTCGAGGTGCTGGACCAGGTCGTCCACCGAGCCTTCCTTGAGACGCACCCAGCCGATGGTTCCGCTGGGGGGCTTGACCCATTCCAAAAAACGGTCGGTGGTGATGAAGGAATCGGTGGTCCAGCGGTTGCGGTCGGCCAGGTTGCGCTGCGGCATGAGCAGATCTTCGGCCTGTTGCAAGGCCCTCAGGGCCAAGCGCTCGCTGGGATGGGCGGTAGAGATGGAAAAGAGGTCGTTGAGGTGGCGCAGCTTTTCCGACAGCTTGGAAGAGGCCACGATCCATCCCAGGCGCAACCCGTCCAGTCCGAAGGCCTTGGTCAAGCTGCGGGTGGACAGAAAGCGGGGCGAAATCAGGGCTGCCGTGCGGTGGTAGCCTCCGTGCAGAAACTCCAGGTAGGCTTCGTCCACCAGGACGTAGAAATCGTAGTGGTCGGCCAGCCGGGCCAACGCGTTCAGGGACTGCCGCGAAATGGACGCACCGCTGGGGTTGTGCAGGTTGGAGAGGATGACCAGCTTGGTGGTGGAATTCACCTGGGCCTCCACCGCCTCGGGATCGACGTCGAAACGGTCTTCGGCCCTGCGTTGGAAGAAACTCACCACGGCTCCGAAGTACTCGGGGAGCAGGTGCAGCGGCTCATAGCAGGGCTTCTCCACCACCACTCCGTCGCCGGGTTCCAGCAAGGCGGCGCAGACCAGGTGGTTGGCCATGGAATTGCCGTGGGTGGTGACGACCTGATCGATGGAAACGTCGTAGCGGGCCGCAATGGCCTGCAGCAAGGGAGGCCATCCGTCCAGGTTGCGGCCTGAGAGCTCGGGACAGTCTTCTTCTCCAAGATCGTGCGCCGTCAAGCGGGGCGCGCCCGAGTGGCCCAGATTGTAGCGGATTCCAGAACGCGACTTGGCCCAGCGAATAAAGGGACTGCTCTTCATCGATCTTCCTTGCTGCCTACCCGCACTCGACACCCTGCGCCGTCCTGCCTATGCTACAAGGAAGAAGAAAGGAAAGCTACTCCCGCACTTCCGGTCCTCCGCCCGGCCCCCTTCAAACCCGCCCGTTGCATTTTCCGGAACGTTGGACTACACTTGTCGTATTACAGGTGTAGTTCAAGGAGGTAAGACGTGAAACTAGGCATTCTGATCGGATTGACGGCGCTGGGGCTCGCGGCGGGCGCTCTGCCGGCCCAGGAAAGAACCTTCAGCATGCAGGCTCCTCAAGGGGAGCGGATGATGCTGCCGGGGCTGATCCTCTACTTCAGCGACCACGAGGAGACTGGCGAGGTCCAGCTCAGCACCGTCCTCAACATCGCTCAACAGACGGGCGGACCGGCCACCGAGTACTCCCAACTCGACCTCAAGCAAGGCGACGTCTTGATGATGGTCGACGCCCAGCCGGTGAGTTCGGCTGAAGCTTTCATCAAGGCCTACCAGGAAATGGAGTCGGGAACCGAGATCAGTCTGGGACTGCGCAGTGAGACGGGAGAGGTGAAGGTGGTCTCCTTCAAGAAGCCGGACGCCTCCGAACTGCCTCAGATGCGCATGATGAGGAAAGAGGATCTGACGCCTGAACAGCTCGAGCAGTTGAAGAAGAACGGCAAGGTGATCATCAACAAGCCCGAAAAGGCGCCCCCGCCCGGAGGACTGCGTTGAAGTTGCCCTCGAGGGTACCGGTCTTTCTCTGGCTGTGCATGACCCTGGCGGTTGCCCTGGACGCAGTGCCGTCGCTGCGGGCTCAGCTCGGCAATCCCTTCAACGAGCGCGACGACAAGTACCGCCTTTTGGGATTGAAGCGGGCCAAGGCCTACTTCGAGCAAGCGCAAAGTGATTTTGAACGCAGCCGGAAGCTCTACGAGCAGAAGCTCATCACCCGGGCCGAACTGGACCGGGCCCGGGCCACGCTTTCCGACGCCGAGGTCAACTATCATCAGTCGCTGCTGGCGGTGGTTTTCGAGGGGCAGTACGTGGCCATCATCGAGGCCGTGCAGTTCCAGGCCGAGGACGGCAAGAAGCACGTCCGCCTCAAGGTCGAGAATACCTCGGGGGGAGGAGACGAATACCGCCGTCTGCTCAACATCGACGACGAGCTTTTCCGCGCTTTGCAGCCCGACGTCATCCACGACGTCTATATCTCGCTGCTGGACGACGACAACGCCATCATCTCCAATCCCTACGAGGCCAAGATCGAAGAGCTTCGCTACGGAGAGCCGGCCGAGGTCGATTTCACCCTGCTGCGCGACGTCGACTCGGTGACGGTGGGAATCTCTTACGGCAACGGCTCTCAGCGCAGCCCCAAGATCTCTTTGCAGAAGGATTCCAGCGTCAACAAGGTGATCCTGCAGAGCTCTCAGTTTTCGCAGGAAGCCGAGTTGGGCGCTTCGGCCACCTTCAACCTGACCCTGGAGCTGTTCAGCGGCGAGAACGACACCTTCAAGCTGGCGGTGGTCAACCTGCCGGCCCAGCTCAACCGCTATTTCGTCGACCCGGCCACCTCGGCCCGTCTGACCCAGTTCCGCTTCACCGAGGGCGCCAATACCCGCCAGGCGGCTTTGGAGGTGTCGTTGCCCGACCGTCCTGGAGAGGAAATCGTCATCGACCAGCCCATTCCTTTCTACGTCATGGTCATCCCCCGTGAGCAGGCCCAGCAACTGGGCAACCTCAACGGGCGGACCTGGAGCGAAGCCCAGATCAAGGCGCTGGACGTGGGGTATCTGCGGCTGGAGCTGGTTCCCCGCGGGGTGGGCGAATTGCTGGTGCGGGTTCCTCAGCTTTACTTCGCCGCCAAGGCGGGAGAGCGGGTGGAGATTCCCATCGAACTCAAGAACGAAGGGACCCAGCGGCTCGACAACATCGAACTTCAGGTGGATCCGCCGCTCAACTGGACCAAGTCGGTCGATCCTCCGCTGTTGCAGGAATTGCAGGTGGGAGAAGAGAAGCGGGTCTCGGTGTTCGTTACGCCTCCCCCGCAGATGACAGTGGGCAAGTACGAGATCCGCGTCCAGTCCACCTCGCTGTCCGACAATCAGCCGGTGGACGGCGAAGACAAGACCATCACGGTTGAATTGCAGAGCGAGACCGACGTCACCGGAATCGCCGTCGTGGTGGGCGCCATCGTGTCGCTGGTGCTGGGCATCGTGATTTTCGGCATCAGGCTTTCGCGCCGCTAGACCCTTCATAGCCTTGGCGAAGGAGGGCAGCCCCGCGTCGCCAAAAGCTTTGGAAGGGAAGGAACAAACATCATGAACGAAGTTAAACCCTTAATCGAAGCCGTCAGTCTGAGCAAGCGCTACGAGGACGGTGTGCTGGCGGTGGACGAGGTGTCTTTCGCCATCCGCCCCGGCGAGATCTACGCCATGTTGGGCGGCAACGGGGCGGGGAAGACCACTACCATCAACATCTTCCTCAACCTTATCGAGCCCACTTCGGGAGAAGCCCGGGTGGACGGCATCGTCACCCACAAGAAACCGCTCAAAGCCAAGACCAAGATGGCTTTCGTCTCCGAGAACGTGATGCTCTATCCCAACTTCACGGCCATCCAGAACCTCGATTATTTCGCCCGCCTGGGCGGACGCAAAGACTACACCCGCGACGACTACCGCCAGGTGCTGCAGCGGGTGGGATTGCAGGAGGAGGCCCACGACAAGCGCCTCAAGGGATTCTCCAAGGGCATGCGCCAGAAGTGCGGCATCGCCATCGCCATCCTCAAGGACGCGCCGGCCATCCTGCTCGACGAGCCCACCTCGGGACTCGATCCCAAGGCCGGACTCGAGTTCATGCGCCTGCTCGACGACCTGCGCGGCGAAGAGAAGGCCATCCTCATGTCCACCCACGACATCTTCCGCGCCAAGGACGTGGCCGACACCGTGGGCATCATGAACCAGGGCCGCATCGTCATGCAGCGCTCCCGCCAGGAGCTGGAAGGCGAGAACCTGGAATCGCTCTACGTCGAATACATGGGAGGCTATATGGAGAGCGCCTCCGGCGAGCAACCTCTGGAGGCCTCAGTTGACTAAGAGCATGGACTTCCATCGCGTATCGAAAGGGCCGCGCTCTCCGGCTCCCAACTTCCAAGTGCCCAACTCCCAAGGCGGCGACGGGAGAAGTCCGAAGTGCGAGTGGCGAAGTTCGAGATCCCCGAAGGGGAGAAATTCGCTAGCCCAGGGCGTAACCCTGGGTCAGGAGTGAAACGTAAAAAACCCTGAAAAGGGTGGAATAACGCCAGGAGAAGACCGACCATGTTTCGCCTCATCGTCGAAAAGGAACTGCGCGACATCATCGGGTCAACCAAGTTCGCCGTCACCTTTCTCATCTCGGCCCTGCTCATCTTGCTGGCCTTCTACGTGGGCGCCCGCAACTATCAGCTTTCGCGGGCCCAATACGAGACGGCGCTGTCAGAGAACCTGCGCCAGATGGAAGGCATCACCGACTGGCTGCAGGTGGAGCAGAGCGTCTTTCTCCCGCCCCAGCCCTTGGCCACCCTGGTGACAGGGGTCTCCAACGACATCGGACGCAACGTCCAGGTGACCTCGCGGGGCAGCGTGACGGCCGAAGACAGCCGTTTCAACGACGATCCCATCTTTGCCGCTTTCCGCTTTCTCGACCTGGACTTCGTCTTCAAGATCGTGCTTTCGCTTTTCGCCATCCTCTTCGTCTACAACGCGGTCAACGGCGAGAAAGAGCAGGGGACGCTGCGGCTTACCTTCACCAACCCGGTCCCCCGCGACACCTACATGCTGGGCAAGGTGACGGGATCGTTCCTGGCGCTGGGGTTGCCGCTGCTCGTCCCCATCCTGGTCGGCTGCCTGATCCTGGTGCTGATGGGGATACCTCTGAGCGGCGGCGAATGGGCCCGTCTGGCCCTCATCTCGCTGGCCGGACTGCTGCTGCTGGGCGCTTTCCTGACCTTGTCGCTGCTGGTGTCCACCCTTACCCACCGCTCGTCCTCGGCCTTTCTGGCCTTGCTGGTGGCCTGGATCTTCGCCGTCCTCATCATCCCCCGCACCTCGGTGCTGCTGGCCGGACGCAGCGTCGAGGTCCTCTCCAGCGACGAGATGAACTACCAGAAGGCCCGCCTGCGGGCACAGATGTGGGAAGAGGACAAGGGCAAGATGTCGGAGTTCAGTCCCACCTCCGACAACGCCCAGGACGCCGTGCAGGAGTTCAACGCCTTCATGGCCGAGGTGGCCCGGGCCCGCGAGGAGCGCTATCAGGCCGCCGTCGAGCGCATCCAGGAACAGCGCCGCAACCAGGAAGGCGTACAGCAGCGCCTGGCCTTCGGACTGGCCCGCATCTCGCCGGTCAGCTGCTTTTCGCTGGCCTCCATGAACCTGGCCGGCACTTCCTTGGGCCTTAAGGAGGAATACCTGCGTCAGGCCCAGGCCTACCGCGAGACCTACAACCGCTTCATCAGCGACAAGACCGGCGGACTGGGGGGCGGCGGGATGATCCTGCGCATCATGTCGGAGGATCAAAAGCAGCCCGACCCCATCGAT
>DATIPQ010000028.1 GCA_035471785.1 Acidobacteriota bacterium | reverse complement strand
CCGCGGGGTGATTGAAGCCGCCGACAACGAAGCGCAGCTTGCCGGCGTGATGGCGCATGAAATCTCTCACGTGGCCCTGCGCCACGGTACAAACCAAGCCAGCAAAGCCTCGGCCGCCCAGATGCCGCTGGCGATCCTAGGGGGACTGCTGGGCAGCGATTCCACGGCGGCGGCCCTGACACAGCTCGGCGCAAACTTCGCGGTCAATTCCGTTCTGCTGAAGTACTCGCGCACGGCCGAGACTCAGGCAGACACCCTGGGCACCCAGATCCTCTACGATTCGGGTTACGACGCGCGGGCCATGGCCCAATTCTTCGAAAAGATCCAGGCCCAGGATCAAGGCGGGCAGCCGGTCGAATTTTTCAGCAATCACCCTAACCCAGACAACCGTGTCGAACGTGTCGGGCAGGAAGTCGACAATCTGGGCGGAGTTCGGCGCGGATCCAACACGGATTCTCGTGATTTTCAGCAGATCAAACGTTTACTCCAGTCTCTGCCCGCCACCGGAGGTGGAGATCTGCAGGCCGGCGGGCAGCACAGCAGCGAGCCTGAATTGCTGATTCTCTCCGCCAGATATGGCGCCGGCGATCGATTCAACGACGTCCGCCAGCGGTTGCAGTCGCGCATCGAAAACAACCGCTTGGAGCTGAATGTAAATAACTCGTCGATGGGCGGCGACCCCGTCAGCCGGTCCAAGACGCTGCAGCTCACCTATCAGTGGGGCAACCGGACCTACGAGATAACGGTTCGGGAAAATCACCGGTTTTCCATTCCCACCGAAGAGCAGATTAGTGACAACAACCGTGGAGACAGCGAAGACCCTTCCAACACGGACCGGCCTTCGGATCGTTTCGTGAGCATTGAAACCCGGCTGCTGCGTATAAATCACCCGGACGATTGGCAGGTATACGGGCAGGGCGATGCCATGACCATCGCGCCTCGGGGCGGGATGGTGGAGGACGGCAATGGGAATCAGGCCATGGCTTACGGCATGATCGTGAACCTCTACGAGCCTGCGACCAACCGCTTCGGTCAGCGGTTACAGGGCCCCGGTTACGGGCAGGGCTCCGGGCAGGACTCTTTGGCCCGTTTGGAGCAATCCACCGACGCTCTGGTCCAGGAGCTTCGGCTGTCCAACCGAAATATGCGCGTCATCCGCCGCGGTGAACTCATACGCGTGAGCGGCGAGCAGGGGCTTTCGACCTATCTCTCGAACGATTCGCCCCTGGGCGGGCGCGAGACCAACTGGCTGATCACGCTGCGGCGCCCCGAGGGCCTGCTGTTTTTTGTCTTCACCGCACCGGATCGCGATTTCAGGAGCTACGAAAGCGCTTTCCAGCAGATGCTGTACTCGGTCCGGATCAAGCAGTAGAGGTTCCGGCTGCCACGATCCGACACGTCCACGACTTGGTAATGACCAGAGTCGGTTCAAGTCGATAGCGGCTTGGGCGGAGAATCTTTTGATGAATTCCGCAGAGTAGCCCTGCTCATTGCCGGTTCTCCACTGCTTTACCAACTTGTTTATTCGGACGTTCGAGTGCACTCCTCCGTCGCTTTCCCTATGGGATCTTCTATCGGGCGTTGGCGGAGGAGGTAGTTACCGTCGGAGTCTTCCACGGACCAAGACCCTGAGACCTGGTTCACACGACGATAGCGAGATTGGGAGCGCCCGCCGCAAACTGGCGACCGGTAGCCTGCGTTGCACTCAGGCTGCTGAAGCGCAACCCCATTCTGGCTTCTCACCAGGGCCTCCCTACTCGAAGTGCAGGGCCGTGATGGGGGTTGACTCTGGAGGCGCGGCGGGCGGGGAGGTAGCCGGCCAGGGTGGCGACCAGGACCATGAGGGGGCTCCGGGCCGACGGGTTTTCTCGCTTGGGAATATCAAATCCCCTTCCGGGGGGCATCAGAGACCACCCATCACGCCAAAGAGTGGCAGACTCCAGCTCTGCTGAGCCTTAGCGCACTGGCCGGTTCAAAGAATGGGTGAGCAGACGCAAAGAGGCTGCGTGGAGAGGGCACCGAACGCCTTCACATGAACCCTTGACACGCCACCCTCCTCTCGACTAGTTAGTTGGATCTGAGTAAAATGGCTGTTACTGTAGCACGTGGCCATGAATGATTTCGCTACGCCCGACGGAGAACCCTCTTCTGCTCTCCGAAGTCGTTATTCACGCTCGGGAGATCCTGGATCGTCTAGACTCTCATCGGCCACGCCTTTCTCCCACGAATCGTAGATCTAAGCAGCGACATTCGCGAATGGGCGAGGAGGGTTGACGACCTCCTGGCCACTGATCGATATGAGGAGTTTCGCCCAACAGACGGAGTGCTTAGAAAGATAAGGCAATTGTATGTCGCAGAAATAAGCCACCAGGTATACAAGGGAGCGATCGCGTTCGCAGGAGATCTGAAACCGCTCGCACACAGCTATAGGCCGGACATTGACGGGCTTTTTCGTCTCCCTTGTCCCCTCGCGAACTCTGCGACTCTATGGATCCTCCACCTCCAGCCCAACCCTGTTGCTGAGGAGCGTAACCATGCCGTGCTCAGCCGATTCCTAGCTGACGCCCTAGGCTGTTGACGACAGCTTGGATACACGGTCCTCGTCATACTAAGCCCGCTCCTCAAGGGCCGCCGCCAGGCGGCGGAAGAGGACGCCTAGGGCTATGTCGTCTTTGAGGCCTTGGACGGGGATGTCGACGACTTTGTAGCCGCGGGCCTCGGCGCGGGCGCGGCGCATGCGGTCGAGGCGCTGCTGGCTGGGGTTGCCGTGGATGGGCTCGGAGAG
>DATIPQ010000027.1 GCA_035471785.1 Acidobacteriota bacterium | reverse complement strand
GGCGCGGGGCGAGAGATCGGCTTCCTGCAGCGAGGGCAGAGAGCGTCCCAGGCGCAGCGAGTGGCGGGGCATGGAGCGCATGTGAAGGCGGGCTCGCTGGTACTGGGCCAGGACGTCCACCGGCTGGCCGTCCGTCCCCGTCCGCTGGGCCGCGTAGTATTCCCGGGCCGCGTCCGGCTGGTCGAAGGCCTTGGGCGGCTGCTCGGCTTTCAGCCGCACCGCCTCCGGATACTGCGGTCGCCGCGTCTCGACGCAAGCGGCCGCCAGCAGAATTCCCAACAGGAAGACACCGACGCGGGCAAAACTCTCCCTACTCATTCTCGAACACCCCCTCGATCTCCCGTTGCTTCGTCCCGGTTTAACCAGTACCTCCCTTGGACGCAAAACCTTCTCGAAGGGATCAAATATAGAGAATCTGGTTCCTCCACTCATCAGCCGTGAATCGGTCTAGCAACTCAAGCAGCCTGCGAGACACCTCGCCAGGCTGGCGGCGTGTAGCGACTACGATGCCGGAATGTGTTTCTTGGCGACTAAACCACTCGGTTGCGAGTCTTTCAAAATCAACGCGGTTGTGCGTGACCAGAACTCGATTCTCGCTCGATGCAAGTCGCAGTTGCTGCTCGTCATGCAGACCCAGCTTTCCCCTGTCCCGCACGGTGGCAACGTCAAATCCACGAGAACGTAGAATCTCGGCAATCACGATGCTGACGTCTTCGTCCAGATAAAGCGAAGCGAAGAGGCGGCTCACTCGTCCCTTACCTTGGGGTCAATCAGGCCTTCGGGAATGCGATTACGCTCGATGTACTCGTGGATTTGGTCCTTATGATCGCTGTAAAAGCTGAGTGCGTCAAAGATCTGCCCAAGTGTGAGGTGGGGAAGATGGGATGGAATCTCTTCGGGAGCAATACCCAGGCGCCAGATTTCCACGATGGCGCGAACAGGGGTTCTCGTTCCCTCGATGATGGGTTCACCGCTCAAGATCTCGTCATTACTGACGATATAGCGGTGCCGGGTCTTCGTCACCATGGCTCTATCCTAGCACGGGTGCCCCGCCTTTTTGAGTTGGCAGCCGTAGGCTGACAAGCCACTAAGTCCTGACGGTGAGGAAGAGGAAGGCGCCCAGGGAGGCGAAGAGGAGGTTGGGGCCCCAGGCGGCCAGCAGGGGGGCCAGCAGTCCGCCTGCGCCCAGGACGCTGAAGACGCCGAAGGCGCCCCAGTAGATCATCCCGATCAGCACGCCGGCGGCGATGCCGTAGAGCGCGCCCTTGCGTCCCAGCGTGAAGGCGAAGGGGACGCCCAGCAGAATCATGATCAGCGGCACCAGCGGGAGAGACAGCTTGGTGTAGAGCTCGGTCTTGAGGTCGTCCACCTCGAATCCGCCCTGCTGCAGGTCCTGGATGTAGTTCCACAGTTGGCCGTAGGTCATCTTGGAGGACTCGGCCACTCCGGCCTCGAAATAGTCGGGCGCTTCGGCCAGCCGCACCCGGGTCTCTTCGAACTGCTGGAACTGGTCGGTGGTGCCGGTGAATTCCAGCTTCCATCCCCCGCTCAGTATCCAGCTCTGGGTGTCGCGGTCCCAGGTGGCGCGGCGGGCGTGGGTGTGCGACTTGAGGGTGTTGTTGGTGACGTCCACCTGGTAGATGTCGATCTCGGCGAAGCGGTCGCGGTCGGGGTCGTAGTAGCTGTAGTGATAGAGCCGGTCGCCTTCCCCGAAGATCCAGGAGCGCCCGGGAGTGTAGTGGGTTTGAGCGGGACGTCCCTTGATGACCGAACGCAGGTTGTCCTGGCGCTGGTTGGCATAGGGCAGCACGTATTCCTGGTTGAGGTAGGAGACGGTGCTGACCAGCACGGCCAGTCCGAAGATGGGGAAAGCGACCTGGTAGACGCTCACCCCGCAGGACTTGAAAGCCACCATCTGGTTGGTCTTCTGCAGCACTCCGAAGGTCACCAGGGTGGCGATCAGGACGGAAATCGGCACCAGCAGGGTGAGGGCCTGAGGCATGAGGAAGATGAAGTACTCGATCACCAGTCCGGATTCGATGTTGTTGGCGAAAATGTCGTTGAGCAGGTCGAAAAAGGTGAACAGGTAATAGAGCGCCAGGGTGATGGAGAGCGTCAGCGCCAGGTAGATGAGGAAGTTGCGGATCACGTAGAGGTCGATGACGCGGGCGATGCGGGGCAGGAGCCTGGGGATGCGCCAGATGGCGTCGCGGATGCCCCGTCCCACCGAGCGTCCGGCCCGCAGCAGGGCCCGCGCGGATTGGCGCAGGGTGCGTGCGATGGAGCGGGTGAGCGGATGGCTGGCGGCCCGGCTCACCAGTCCGCCCTCGGTGTTGGCCATGCGCAGCGACAACAGCGAAGCCAGGGCCAAGAGGATGTTGGGTCCCCACAGCCCCACCAGGATGGAAACCACCTCGTCCTCGGCAGCCTCCACCCCGGCTTCCAGGAAGGCGTAATAAGAAAAGGCCAGCACCATGCTCACCACGATGCCGTAGGCGCGTCCGCCACGGTGGTGGCGGGCCCCCAGCGTTACTCCCAGGATGGCGAAGAGCAGGGCCGAGATGGGGATGGCCAGCCGGCGGTTGAGTTCCACCAGCGCATAGCGGCGGTCTTGAGGCGTCCCCTGCTCGATGTCGCGCTGCAGCTCGTCCACAAGCATCTCGCGGGGACGCTTGGGACGGTTGGGGCGGAAACGCTCTTCGGGCAGGCGCACCGGCACGTCGAAGGTTCCGAAACGGTTCCAGTGGTATTCCTGGGGCGACGCGGGATCGATTTCGTACATGAGTCCGCCCTGGAAGCTCAACTGCAGGCGCTGGGCGTCGGGACTGGTGAGCAGGCGTCCGCTGCGGGCCAGGATAATGCGTTGTCCATGTTGGCCGCCGCTGTCGGCCAGGAAGACTCCCTTCCATTGCTGGGTCTGCAGGACCTGGTCCTCGATGTAGAGGATCTTGCCGGGAAGCTCCTCAAAAAAAACCCGGGGCTTGATCTCAGACTGCAGAGGACGCGCCCCCAGCTCATGGCGGATCTCCTGAAAGCGCCAGTTGCCCAGCGGGAAGAGCCAGAAGGTGAGCACGGCCGTCAGCGCCGACACCGCTACCGCCGCCCTCATGACGGGCGCTATCATCTGGAAGATGCTGACTCCGCCCGCCCTCAGCGCCACCACCTCGCTGTCGGTGGACAGCCGGGAGAAGCCCACCAGGGTGCCGATGAGAAAGGAGAGCGGGAAGGTGTAGACCAGGATCTGAGGCAAGAGCGACAACATCAGCTCGGCCACCAGTCCGGCTTCGGCGCCCTGCTGGATGAAGAGGCGGCTGACCCGTCCGAACTCGCGGGTGAAGACCACGAAAGTCAGCACCAGCAGGGCAATGGCCCCGGGCGGGAAGATCTCCTGGTAGACGATGCGGTGTATGCGCTTCATAAAACAGGCACTCGTTGCCTAGATGCAATATTCTAACAAAGGGGTCTTTAAACGAATTGCGCCGGGACGCATCTAAGAAAACGGCTCGCTCCACGTTATGCGAGCGTGAGCACCGTATGTCTCATGCAGACGCCGATAACTTGCCGGAAAGGATTTCCCCCTATGCGACGCTTGATCATCATTGTGCAATGTTTGTTTTTGGCGGCAGCCGCCTTGACCTTGTGCGCCCTTGCCCAGGGCCCGGCCGCAGAAGAGCCGCTGCCCATCGACAGAATCTACCTCTACAAGAACGGGATGGCCTACATCGTACGGGCCGGAGAGATCTCCCAGCCCCTGCCCCTGTCTTTCCATCCCGACGACATGAACGACGTCCTCAAGACCTTCACGGCCTGGAATCCCTCCGACGGCAGCCTCTACCCGCTGGGCTACACGACGGGGATTCCGGCCCAGCAGATCCTGGGACGCTATCCCTTTGAGTTGCGCGACCCCAACCTGGGACTGGCCGGGTTTCTGCAGCAGGTCAAAGGCGCCGCACTGCGTCTTACCAGCCAGGACCTGGGAGATGTCTCGGGCAAGCTGCTGGCCGTTAATCAAGGACAACGGGCCGCAGGCTCCGACCGCGTCATCAGCGAGTACCAGGTGTCCATCCTCAAGGACTCGGGAGATATCGTCACCGAGTGGCTGGGCAACGTCCGTTCCTTGCGCTTGGCGGACGAGTCCTTGCAGCGCCAGCTTGCCGGCTACCTGCAGATTCTGGCCGAGGGCTCTCAGGACGTCACCAAGCAGATCACCATCTATCCGGGTGAAGCAGGCGGAGCGGTGCGGGCCGCCTACCTGCAGCAGTTTCCCGTCTGGAAGACGTCCTACCGCCTGCAGTTCCAGGACGATCCCGAGCAGGGCGTGATCGAGGGTTGGGCCCAGATCGACAATCCCACCGGGGAGGCCTGGGACGACGTGGAACTCACCCTCATTTCAGGGATGCCGGTGTCCTTCGTCATGGACCTTTACCAGCCGCTTTACACCAACCGCGCCAGCGTCCCCGTGCCGGGAGCTGCAGTGGCTTCGCCGCGCCAGTACCAGTCGGCCGTGTCCAAGGGCCTCCTCGACCAGAGCGCCGAAGGAGCCGCCCCCGCGGAACGCGAGGCTCTCATGGCCGAGTCGAGGAGGTCGCGTCAGGCCGTGCCCATGCTGAAGATGGCTCCCGGAGCCGCCCCCATGTCTTACGAAGAAGCGCCCGCGGGCGACTTCACCCAGGCCGAGGGACGCCAGATCCAGGACTATTTCGAGTACAGCTTTCCCTTCCCCGTGCGCCTGGGCGGACGCCAGAGCGCCTTTTTGCCCTTCCTGCGGCGCGACGTCAAGGCCGAGCGGCTCTCCATCTACAACGCCGTGCAGGACGATCAGAATCCCCGCAGCGGGCTGCGCCTTGAGAACAACAGCGGACTGCCTTTGGAGGCCGGTCCGGTGACCTTCTTCGAGAAGGGACGCTACGCCGGAGAAGCGGTCATGGACTACATGCCCCGCCACGATCAGCGGCTGCTCAGCTACGGCGTCGACTTCGAGGTGCTGGTGAGCAAGGACTTCGACCGCAAAGGCGAGCGCATCGTGGGGCTCAAGGTGGCCAACGGCATCGCCGAGCTTTATATCGAGCAAGTCCAGAATCACCAATACCTGATGCGCAACAAGGCGCAACGCCAGAAACGGGTGGTGCTGGAGCATCCCCGCCGCAACGGAATCGAGCTGCGCGACCTCGAGCCCGACGAGACCACCGACGACTTTTACCGCTTCAATATCGACCTCTCGGCGGGACAGGAGAAGACCTTCGAGGTGCCTGAGATTCTCAACCGCTCGCGGACGCTGGCCCTGCTCAACGCTGACGAGGACGCCGTGCGGGTCTTTTTCCGGGGCTATGACGTGCCGGAGGCGCTGCGCCGCCAGTTGCAGGGGATCTTCGCCCTGCGCGCCCGCATCGCCGAGAAGAACCGCGAGCTGAGCGACCTGCGCCGCGACATCGGCAATCTTTCCCAGGATCAGGAGCGGCGGCGCGAGACCCTCAAGGCTCTGGGACGTTCCGACGAAGAAAGGGATTTGCGCGAACGCTTGGCACGCGAACTGACCGAGGGCGAAGACCGTTTCGCTCAATTGCGCGACCGCGAACGCGCCCTTCTGAGCGAGGTGACCTCGCTCAACAACCAACTCTCGGAGATGGTCTCCAACATCGATTTCGATAATCGATGAGGGCCCTGGGGGGCCAATCCACAAGCTCCAAGGACCAACTCACAAGGGCCACGCCGCTTGTGGGTTGGTTGCTGGATCTTGGGAGTTCGCCCGAAAGTCGACCGCAGGTCGGGTTGAGGAGCGTGCGGCTTGGGTTTATAATCCGCCGCCATGGACGTCTCATTTCGGGAGAACGAGGGAGTTATCGTCGTCGACATGCAGGGACGCCTGGTTTCGGGCGGTCCCTCCGAGAGTTTGCGCCAGTTGATCAACCAGCTTCTGGTGGAGGACCGCGACCGGGTGCTGCTCAATCTTTCCGAGGTGGGGTGGATCGACAGTTCAGGCATCGGCGAACTGGTTTCCGGGATCAAGCGGGCCGAGGCCAGCGGCTGCTCCGTCAAGCTGCTGCGGGTGGGAGACCGCGTCCGCCACGTGCTCTCCATCAGCCGGCTGTTGCCCTTGCTCGAAGTCTACGAAGACGAAGACGAAGCCATCGAGTCCTTCGACCAATCCAGCGAGGAGTAGCGCCGGCCGCGGCACTCAGCGGGACGCTTCGCCCATCCTGGCCAGCAGCGCTTGAAAGCGCTCCTTTTGGCGCAACCCTTCCCACTGAGGAGCCGTCTCCAGGATATCCTTGCGGTTGAAGCCGCATTCGACGGCCTTCTCCAGCGCCTTGAGCGCGCCCCCCTCGTTGCCCATCTCCGACTCGGTGACCGCCATCCGGTACCACAAGAAGGGATGTTCGGGCTTGATCTCCGAGGCCACCTCCATAAAGAGCATGGCGCGGCGATGATCTCCCCTGGCCGACATTTCCGCTGGAAAATAAAAGGCGCTCTGAACGAAGATGTTCTCCAGCACCCGCTGGGCCGCCAGGCTTTGTTCGCGGTCGTCGCTGCGGGAGCGTTTGAGAAGAGGGGCAAGGCGCATTTCGAAGCGCAGGTGAGTGACGGCCGGGACCTCTTCCCAGCGCGCCGTCCTGGCCCAATGCAGTATTCCCAAGGCCCTCTCTTGCAGCGCCAGCGCGGTATCGGCTTCCTTGCGCCGCTTCTTCTCGGCCCTGGCCAACCGCTTCGACTTTCGCAAGTCCTCCAGCAGACGGGCTGCCGGAGCGGTGTCGCAGAGTCCCTCGAAGTCTGCCACCAGGCTCTCCAGCTCGCGGCGGGCGTCCACCAGCCGCTCTTTTAACTGCAGGTCGGCGGCCCTCTTCAGCCCTTCCTGGAAGATCTCATCCGCCAGGGTCCGGTCGGCGGGACGCCGTCCGGCTTTCATGTCGCGAATCGCCATCCAATCCATGGCTCGGCTGCATTCCCGGGCCGAGGGCCACTGGTGTGCCCCCGGGAAGGTGACGACGCGGTGGGGGATGCCTTCTTCCCTCAGCCTCCGGCTCATGCCGTGCATCTCGTAGAAGTTGAAGTCGGTTTCGCCCACCAGTCCGAAGAAGGTCATGTGAGGATTGTCGTAGCCCTCGATCAAGTCGCCGTTCCAGGGGAATCCCGCTCCCACCCCGATGATGCCCGCAAACGGCACCTGCGTGGCCTGATCGAAGACCCAGGAAATGCGGGCTCCGCCCGAGAATCCGGTGGAGTAGATGCGCCGGGCATCGATGGAGAAGCGGCTGATGGCCTCGTTCCAAATGCTCATCAAGGCCCGTTCGCTGCTTTCCAGCTCATTGGTGTCGCTCCTGAAGTTGTTGGAGCTCATGATGATGAACTGATGACGTTCGGCGGCTTCTTTGAAAAGGTTGAGCGGTATCATCCCGCGCCTGCGCGGATCGAAGGCGAAAAGCACCGGCCACTGTTTGTCGGGCTTGTACTGTGAGGGCAGGTAGAGCGCGTAGCTCTGGTCTTCGGCGTCGAGGCACTGCACCTTTTCCACCGCTTCGCCCACTGGAAAGTCGGCTGGGCCAGGCGCAGACATCGCAAGCGTGGCCGGAAGGCTCCACAGGCTGAAGAAAAAAGCAAGAAAGCTCATCATGCTCAGCCTAGGTTACGATGGATTCGCTCCCGAGATCCATTTAGCCTGCTTCGATGGGGCCGGTCGAATGGGTGAAGAAAAGTTGGTATAAACCTGCCAGCGAAGAAATTTCTTCGATTTCTGCACCGCGAGAAGCGGGATGATGCTAAGATTACGTGACATATGGACTGCTGTGACTCCTTCCTGTATACCTCAACCAACTGATCGGCAGCCCATTATGCACGGCCCTCTCCCCTGTGTCTGGAGGTGAGACGGGGGAGAGGATCGGCAGGAATCCCACCCGTTTCTCCCTGGACTGATCGCCGTGTTTCCCGAACCTTGCCGGCTCCTGGGCCTAGTAGCAGTCATGTACCGGCAATCAAGCAGCAATCAGGGGTCACGCCGGCTGGATGGGGGAAGTGCACTCTGGGGCTCGGGATCGGCTTGAGGCGTTGGTGGGTGCCAGTGGTTTTGCTGGGCCTGAACTTGGCCTCTGCTCAAGCCCGAACCGCCCACCAAGCCGAGGAGTGGCCTATTCCCGAGCGGAAAAGGGCCACGCCCCAATCGCAGGGCATGGATGGCAAGCGGCTGGGCCGGTTCGCGGACTCGCTCAGAGAGGGCCGGGTCTATCCCAAGATCCACAGCCTGCTCATCGTCCGCGACGGGGATCGACCATGCACGCTCATGTCAACTTCCAATACAGCGACATCCTGCCCGCTGTTGACGACTAAGGACACTGCCTCGCCCCCCTGAAGAGGACTAGTCTAGTCGTCGTTGGTGAAGGCGGGGGGTTGGCCGGTGGCTTCGGTTACCGAGCGCCACAGGTCGGGGTCGACCGATTTGCGGCGGGAGACGGCGACGCGGGCCGGGAGGTGGGTGAACTGGGCGGCCCAGCGGCCCATGACGATGCCGGTCTTGCCGGCCATGGCGGCGTGGACGGCGTTTTGTGCCAGCAGTCCGGCGAAGACGCTGTCGATGGGATTGGCTCGCTGGGAGCGGATGATGTAGCTGGGGTCGATGTACTTGAGCGTGATGGGAATCTCGCGCTCGTGAAAGTACTTGGTGATCTCCTGGCGCAGGAAGCGTCCGATGTTGAGCAGCGATATGTTGCCGCTCTTGTCGTACTCCACCGGCTTGTCTTCGTCGACCGCCCGCAGATGGCGCTGTCCGGCGCCCTCGGCCACCACCACCACGGCGTGCCGGCGTTCCACCACCCGCTTTTTGAGCGCTTCGAAAAAGCCCTTGGGCCCGTGCAGGTCGAAATCGACTTCGGGAATCAGCACGAAGTTGACTTCGCGCATCCCCAGGGCGGCGTGGACGGCGATGTGGCCGGAATGGCGTCCCATCACCTGCACCAGTCCGATGCCGTTGAAGGCTCCCTTGGCCTCGTTGTGAGCGGCCCCGATGGCCTGCACGGCGGTGGAAAAGGCCGTCTCGAATCCGAACGACTTCTGGATGAAGGAGATGTCGTTGTCGATCGTCTTGGGGACGCAAACCACTCCGATGTTGAGTCCGCGGGAGGCGATTTCCTCCTGAATCTTGATGGAGGCTTTGATGGTGCCGTCGCCTCCGATCATGAAGAGCAGGTTGATGTTCATGCGCTCCAGGGCGTCCACGATCTTGGCCGGGTCCTGATGTCCGCGCGAGGTGCCCAGCAGCGTTCCCCCGTGGTGATGGATGTTCTGCACCTCGTCAGGGCCCAGTTCCAGGTGCTCGTGCTTGTACTCGGGAATGAACCCCTCCAGGCCGTAGCGGATGCCGATGATGTTCTTGGCGCCGTAGACGTAGGTGAGCTGCATGACCAGGGCCCGGATGACGTCGTTGACTCCGGGGCACAGTCCGCCGCAGGTGACGATGGCGCTGCGCAGTTTGGCCGGGTCGAAATAGATGTATTCGCGCGGGCCTCCCATCTCGAAGGAAGGGACGGGCTGCCCCGCTTTCTGAAGGATCTGGATGTCGCGCAGGTCGAGCGGGTAGACGACGCGCTGGTCGTCCTCGATGAAGCGGGCCTCGCGGATGGGATTGCGCACCGAACGGCGTCCCAGGTTTTCGACCGTGAAGTCGAGGCCCTGGTAGCCTTCCAGAATGGCCTGTTCCTTCTCGCTCAGGGCCTCATGGCTGCTGGTTTCCATTCCAAGTCCTCGGCGGACGCCCAATCCAGTCGGAAGAGGGCTATTGTCTCCCACCTCCGCGTTTGGTTCAAGCGGGCTCAAGGCTGTGGCTTCGGAGCCAAAGATTGCTCATGACAGAGGGGCCACGTAGAATACGGAGCCGAACGAGATCGATGTGCGGCCACGGTTGGTGAGGATTCCGAACTCTTGGAACGACGAGCCGTCGCCGAGAAACGATTCCGGCTCCTCGTTTTGGAGGCGGGCGCCGGGTTTCGCTGAAAAAGGAGGTAGATAGAATGGCTTCGAATAGGCTTTTTCCGAACTGGGTTTGGGCCATCCTCGTCGCGCTTGTGCTGATTTGGGCCCTTTACCGGCTCTGGCCCTGACCGAAGGCCGTCTCAAGACGGCGGCGCCGCCGCTTGAGAGGCCTCCGATGACGGGTCGGCAGCCGGTCGGCGGGCGATCATGACCAGCGAAAGCCCTTTCCAGGGCAGGAAGGGGTCGAGCCGGCGCCAAAGCCATACCGTGCTGTCGAAGAGCTTCAACTGCAGGCGTCCGAAGCTCTTCCGCCTCAGCACCACCGCGTTGATGAACCAGCCCGGGACCGAGATCCGATTGAAGGTCAACTCCTTTTCGATCTCGAAACCCGCCTCTTCAAGTCCGCTCCTGAGTTGGGTGGGCGTATAGCGGCGGAAGTGCCCCAGGAGTTCATCGAAAGATCCGAACAACCTGCGGCTGCGGGGGACCAGGATGCAGGCCCGTCCTCCGGGCCGAAGTGCGCTGAAGATGTTGGCCAGGGCTTGCTTGTCGTCCTCCACATGTTCCACCACGTTGAGGGCGACTGCGGTATCGAATCGTCCTTCTAACTCGACGAAATCTTCGCTTTTTTCGATGTCGGCCTTGCAGACCGAGACCGACGGCTGATTCTCGAAGACGTTGCTAAGATAGTCGAGGTGGAGGGGGTCGATGTCGCTGGCGCAATAGGAATCACGGGGCAGCAGTTGTCTCGACAGGTTGCCCAAGCCGGCTCCGAACTCGATGACGTGCTCTCCCACCCAGGGCCGGATGGTGTCGGCCAGCCAGTTGTTGAAGCGGTGCGTCTTAGACAGTTGGTGAAGAATGGCGTGGCCGTACTGCTCCGTGTAGAGGTCGTCGACCAGCCAAAAATAGACGATGGTAAAAAGGGCTTTGACGCCGTCCCAGGGCGTGATCTTCTTCCCTTCTCGATAACTGCGTCCGCGGTAAGAAATGGCCACCTCGTAGATGCGGCAGCCCCGCTTGGCGAACTTGGCGGTCAGCTCGGGCTCCATTCCGAAACGGTTGCTGCGGATGGGAATGGATTTGAGTATGGGGGCCCGCACCATCTTGTAGCAGGTCTCGATGTCGGTCAGGTTGAGGTTGGTGAAGAAGTTCGACCACAAGGTCAGGATGCGGTTGCCCACGGTGTGCCAGAAATAGAGCACCCGCCGGTACTCCCCGGCCAAAAAACGCGAGCCGTAAACGACATCGGCGTGACCGTCAAGAATGGGCCGCAGCAGCTTGGGGAGTTCGCCGGGATCGTATTCCAAGTCGGCGTCCTGCACCACGATCACATCCCCGCTCGCCAACTCGATGCCCTTGCGCACGGCGCTTCCCTTGCCCTGGTTCTCGGACTGGTAATGGATCCGCAGGGGATGCTTCTGTTCCAGTTCGCGCAGGATCTCCCGGGTGCCGTCGCTGGAAGCGTCGTCGATCAAGATCACTTCCCGCGTCACGCCCACCGGCAACGCGACGCGGAACAAAGAATCGACCAGTTCCACCACGGTATAGCGCTCGTTGTAGACGGGCACTACGATGCTCAACTTGGTCTGCTCCCGGACGGTGTTCATCGGCGGCAAGAACGATACCACAGTGGTCGAGGCGTGGCTTGCCCGAATGGGGGAGACGGTTGGAGCACTTGACCGATCTGCGGTCCGCTGCCTACAATTCAGCGCGTCGGATCCCAACCACCATGGACGGTCAGCCCAAGAGACAATCGCCGCAGCGACCAGCCGAGAGCGAGTCAATGACTGCGGACCTGCCTTTAGGGCGGCTGGCCGACTGGGCCGTTCCGTCGCTAATCCTCTTAAGCCTGCTCATCAGCTTCGCCAAGTATCAGCGATATCCCCTGTTGACTCCTGAGGTTTTTCTCTGCGCCGGGGCGCTTCTTGTGGCCGGGACGGGGCTTTGCCTGCTGTCCTGGCTGCGGAGGGAGAGCCTC
Source organism: Acidobacteriota bacterium (assembly GCA_035471785.1). Lineage (NCBI taxonomy): Bacteria > Pseudomonadati > Acidobacteriota > Acidobacteriota bacterium. The sequence goes on along the minus strand of DATIPQ010000027.1, from coordinate 19,204 downwards.
TATCCGCTCGTCCTGGGGCTGCTCATTCTCCTCTTCCTGGACGTCAAGTTGCACGTCTTGGTCTTGGTCATGGGCGGTGCGGCCTGGGTATCTCCCTTGCTGGCCCCGTTTCTGCTTTTGGCAGCATTCTTCGGCTTCATGTTTCTCGTCTTCGCGCTGCGCCGGGAAATCGGCCGCATAGCGGCCTCGGCCTGGGGGGTTATTTTGCTGGCGACGCTTCTGCTTCCCGGCGACCGAATTCCTGACGGGGAGGTATTCGTCCGGGAAGCTCGACCCATCCAGGACCTTCCCTTGCTCCTGCACCTGATTCTTGATGAGCATGTCGGGGTGGCCGGAATCCCTGCGGATTTGCCCGACGGGAGGGAATTGCAGGAACATCTGGTTGCGGGGCTTTCGGAAAGCGGCTTTGAGGTTTATGGCCGAGCCTTCAGCCAATACTCGGAGAGCCACCTTGCCCTGGCGAGCCTGGTCAATGGAGAGGCATTCTCGACCATTCCCGAGTACGTGGCCGCCAGCGGGTCGGGCTACAGCATCACGCGAAACGACTGGCTTGGCTCGCTATCTCGGGCCGGCTACTCGGTGCGGGTCTATCAGAGCGGCTGGATCGATTTTTGCCGAGCCCAAGGGTTTTCGGCCGATTATTGCTTTGTCTACCCTGCCAACGGCATAGGCGTTCTCAGGGATTTCGACTTGAGCGCTTGGAGCAAGGCCCGCCTTATTCTGCCCAGGATCTTTGAGGGGACGTTTGATTTCTTTCCCGGAAAGCCTCAACTCAGCTCTTTGTCTTCGCCCGGGGTCATGGAGAGGCTGGCTCAAGATATTGCCAGCCATCCCCGCGGAACCGCCTTCTTCGTCCACTTGCTGTGGCCGCACTACGCCTACGCCTTCGACGCTCAATGCGCCCTGCGGCCCGATGTCGGCACATGGGCCAATGTCGGCAACATCGGCGCCGGCAAGGAAGAGGAGTTCAATTCTGAAGAGGCCAGGGAGTTGAAATATTCACTCTATTTCCAGCAAGTCAGGTGTGTCGCGAAGAGGCTGGGCGATCTGATCGAGCAGATGGGGCGCGCCGGCTCCCTCTCGGACTCTGTCATAATCGTTCACGGCGACCATGGGTCGAGGCTGGCTTCCAAAGCCTTTCGGTACGTCGATCCGGCCGATTTCGGAGCAGCGGACATGAGCGATCACTACTCCGCTCTTATGGCTGTCCGCATGCCGCAATCCAGCGATGAGAAGGCCGCCGGCCGCTACGCCGACCTGCAGGAGTCGATTCAAGCGATCTTCGCCAGGCGCTTCTTGATGCGCCCGCTCAGCGGCTCCGGTCTGGAGGTGTTCGTGCGCCCGTCCCGAAACAGCGCCACCGGCGCTCCCCTTCTCAGCCGCCCCATGATCGAACTGCCCCGTGCCGACCTTCCTCAGTCCCCAGGTCGGACCCGATAGAACTGACATTAAAGCCCCCTGGGGCCGGGGCTCTGCTATAATTTGGACTCCTAATCATATGATCGGGAAGGGCGGCACAAGGGCTATCGCCTGCTTCCCAGGAGCGCCTGCTTCCCAAGACCACTGAACGGCGGATACGATGCTTGCCAATTGCCTGATGAACTTGCCTCTGGCCTATATGGATCCGGCCTCCGGCAGTCTTATTCTTCAGATTCTGCTGGGCGGGATTGCCGGCGTGGCGGTGGCTGTGAAGATGTTCTGGGGGCGGATCACTTCCTTTCTTTTTGGCACCGGTCGCGATTCCTCCAGGGCGGGCAAGAGCGGCGCGAAGACGGATTAAACTACGCTCGGGACGGCCATTCCTGTGCTGGCCGATATCAAATCTCTCATGCCGAATGTCGAGGTCGAGCCGGGATCGTTTCGTGACCGCACCGGTCGAATTGTGTATGCCGACGGGGCCGTCTACCGTCTCCTGAGTCGGCAGGGGCAGGCAGAATGGCGCGCGCTCTCTTCCTCCGATTTTTTCCGGCAGTGCCTTCAAGAGGAAAAGATCATCGCAACCGAGGAAGCCGGCTGGGAAGAGTTGGGGCCTGAGGTGAGTTTCTCGCCCGAGTCCTGGCCAGGCCTTCTCAGACACCAGCGCATACCGTTCATTTCATACCCTTACGAGTGGTCCTTCGACATGTTGAAGGACGCCGCACTGCTGCATCTGGACTTGCTGCGCAGGGCTTTGGCCGCCGACATGCTCATGAAGGACTCCTCCCCTTACAACGTACAATGGCATGGGACCGACCCGGTCTTCATAGACGTGCTCTCATTCCAGCGCCTGGAGCAGGGGGAACCTTGGTCCGGCTACCGCCAGTTTTGCCAGCTTTTCCTCAATCCTCTGCTCCTCGAGGCTTACAAGAAAGTCGATTTCCGCCCTTTTCTGAGGGGAAGCATCGAGGGCATCACGCCCGCCCAGTGCGACGCCTTGATGTCGTTGAGAGACCGCTTTAGGAGGGGCGTTTTCAGCCACGTCTATTTGCAGAGCAAACTTGAGAACAGGTTTGCCCATAGCCGCCAGCCCGTCAAGGGGCAGATCCAACAAGCCGGATTCGATAAGTCTTTAATCGAGCGCAACGTCCAGAATCTGCACAGGCTGATCGCCAGGCTGCGCAAGACGGAAGGTTCCTCGCCCTGGTCCGACTATGTGCGGCAGCACAGCTACAGCGATGGAGATCAGCAAGCCAAGGCCGACTTCGTGCGCCGCGGAGTGTCCATGATCGGCCCCAACCTGGTCTGGGATCTGGGATGCAACGTAGGTGAATTCAGCCGGATTGCGGCGGAGGCGGCCGACTATGTGGTCGCGATCGACAGCGACTCCCTTACGGTAGGCCGACTCTACCGGCAACTCAAGCATGAAGGAAACCGCAAGATCCTGCCTCTGGTCGTCAATCTGGCCGATCCTTCTCCTGATCTGGGATGGCGTTGCCGGGAACGGCGAGAACTGAGCGCCAGAGGAACCCCCGACCTGACCCTTTGCCTGGCCTTAGTCCATCACATGGTGATCGGCGCCAATATCCCGCTGGACGAGTTCATCGATTGGCTCGCCTCGCTGAACTCGAGTCTGATCATCGAGTTCGTTAGCAAGGAAGACCCTATGGCCCAAGCCCTGCTCAGGAACAAGCCTGACCAGTACCGCGACTACAACCAGGCCTTATTCGAGGAGTGCCTTAGGAAGCACTTTCGCCTCAGGCATCGCAGGGTGCTGACCTCGGGAACAAGGGTTCTCTACCTGGCGGAACGGATTCGTCCCTCCTTGCCCGGTTAGGTTCGGCGTGAGAAAATCCTGCTCGTGCTGCGTTCCTTTGAACCGCTCTTCCGCCGGACGCTGATGGTGGCCGTCGTCTTGTGGCTTCCCGCCCAGCAAGCCTTGCAGCCCATCACCGACACCGACATCTGGTGGCATCTCTCGGCCGGACGCTGGATGGTCGAGAACGGCAAGCTGCCTACTACCGACCCTTTCACCCGGATGGGTGCCGAGGGCCGGGAGTGGATGGCCTACAGTTGGCTCTACGAAGTCCTCATGTACGGCCTCTATGACCTGCTGGGTCTGAGGGCGATGATCCTTTACACACTGGTGCTGGCCTTGGCCGCAGCCGGGACCATCCTGTGGCTGGTTCGCCGCCAAACCAGGGGTTCGTTGCTGCCTTTCATCCTCAGCGCGGCGGCCATGGTCTCGATGCTGGGACTGATTTACGACCGGCCTTGGATGCTTTCCATTCTCCTCTTCGCCGCCTTGCTTGTGGTGCTGTGGAAGGGACGCAGCCGGCCCGGCTGGCTGTGGTGGACGGTTCCGCTCTTCTGGGTCTGGGCCAATATCCATATCGTTTTTGTCTACGGGCTGGCCGTGATGGGCTTCGCGCTGCTCGACGGACTGGCCGGGCGGATGGGCTATGGCGACCCGCAGCGCCACTTCGACCCGCGGGCGGTGGCCAAGGTGCTGGGCGTCTCGCTGCTGGCCACGCTGCTGACTCCTCACCATGTCTTTCTCTGGACCGTGATAGCCGAACTGGTTCGGGAGACCACGCCTTTCCGTCTGGTCCAGGAGCTGCAAGCCCCTCAGTTCCGCACCATCCACGAGTGGACGTTCCTCTTCATGAGCGTTGGAGCCGCCGCCGCCTTGGGCTGGAGACGGCGGCGCGACGTCTTTGCGATTTTGCTGCTGCTGGCGGGAATCTACCTCTCGCATCGGGCGGCCCGCGACGTTTGGTTCGCCGCCATCTCTTCGGCCCTGATCCTCAGCGATTGCCTGGCTGGAACCGTACTCGACCCTGAAGACAAGCCGGAGGAGCGCCTGGCTGCACGCCATTTGCCCTGGGCCGGAGTCTGGCTGCTGGCCGGTCTTTTGCTGACGGGCAAATGGGTCTGGCTTGACAACGGCCGGCTGGAGCAGAGCGTGGCCCGGCACTTCCCGGTGGCGGCCGCCGATCACGTGGTCCAGGAGCGCTATACGGGACCCCTCTACAATCACTTCGAATGGGGCGGCTACCTGATCTGGCGCCTGCACGACGTCGGTCTGCCCGTTTCCATCGACGGCCGCACCAACATCTCGGGCGAGCGCCGGCTGCAACTCAACACCAACAGTTGGTTCGGCTACCATGGCGACTGGCAGCGCGATCCCGACCTGAGGACGGCCAACCTGGTGCTGGGTCCCAGCCGCATGCCCCTCCTTTATTTGCTGGAAGCCTCGGGGACCTTCCGCAAGGTCTACAGCGACGAACAAGCCACGGTGATGGTCCGCGTGGCCTCCCACCAGGGCAGTGAGCCTGGCGGCTAGCGGTAGCGAGCGCCCTCATGCCGCCGGGAGCATTGGGTCTTTACCGCGGTCGCTGAACTTGACGCGTGTGTGAATTTGTTGGCCACCTAGTGGCCGGGCCGGGCGCCGCGTCGGCGGGCCAGGACGTAGAACAACAGGAAGGCCAGCGCCGAGCTCAAGAAGCCGAGAAGCTGAGGCGTGAGCCAGCCGGCCAAGGGGGCGTCCAGGAGGCTGTCGGCCAGCAGGTGGACGCCGATCGCGGTGAAGATGGCCGCCAAAGCTGCCCGGGTGGTTCCGCCCCCCATGCAGAGTCCGGCCAGGAGGGGCACCAGCAGGCTCAGTCCCAACAGGGTGTAGAAGATGCTGAGGGCGTGCACCACCGAGCTTAAAGCCATGGCCAGTAGCACCGCCAAGAGTCCGCCGCCCAGGGCCGCCGCCCGGGCCGTGCGGAGCACCTGGGCATCATCGGCCTGGGGGCGCAAAAAGCGTTTGTAGAGATCCTTTGAAAGAGAAGTGGCCAGCATGAAAAGGACGGCGTCGGCGGAGCTGATTTCGGCGGAAAGGATGGCGGCCAGCGAGATGGCTCCTACCCAGGCCGGCAGGGCGTGCACCAGCAGGTGAGGAAGGGCGATGTCGACCGCCTGACCGGGGACCGGCGGTTGAAGGCCTGGATAGAGGGCGCGGGCGGCCATCCCCAGCGCCATGGGAGCCAGCGCGAAGAGCAACAGAAACAGTCCCTGCCCGGTTACGGCCAGACGGACCGTGCGCGCGTCGCGGGCGCCGTATATCTTCTGCAGCAACCCGGGCGAGACGATAAAGGCCGGAACCAGCAGCACCAGGTGATCCCAAGCGTGCCCTCCGGCCCAGGGATCGAGGGCCGATGGCGGCAAGCCGGACACAATGCCTTGCCATCCCCCCGCGCTTTGCAGCACCAGCGGCAAGGCCAAGGCGAAGCCGGCCAGCAGCACCACCAGTTGGACCAAGTTGACCCAGACAGAGGAAACCAGGCCTCCGGCGGTGAAGTAAAGGATCATGACCGATCCGCTGATCAGGCAGCCTGCCCACTTGGGGATTCCGGTGATGACGTTGAGAATCCAGGCCATCCCGATGAACTGGCCCGCCAGGATGGCCAAGGTGGCGACCCAGAGCAGGGAAGAGACCACGCCACGCACGGGCGCTCCGTAGCGGAATTCCAAGTAGTCGCCAACGGTTTGCAGATCGTGCTGGCGGGCCACTTTCCAGATGCGGGGGCCTATCCACAGTCCCAGCAGGATGGAGCCGATGCCTGCCGACCCCACCCAAAACCATGCCGAGAGTCCGTCCCGGTAGCCCAATCCGGCCGCCCCCACGGTTGAACCCGCCCCGATGTTGGCGGCCAGCATGGTGGCGAAAAGCAAGAGGGGAGAGAGCCGCCTTTCGGCGACGAAAAAGCCCTGCGAGGTGGCCACGCGGCGCCCCGTCCAGATTCCCAGGCCGATCAGCAGCGCCGAGTAGAAGAGCAGCAGGACCAGGTGCCAGTTCGTCATGGGCGTTTGAAGCTCACGGCCAGGCCGTCACGGACGGGAAGGATGACGGTCCACAGATCGGTCCGCTCAAAGGCTCGGCGATTGTACTCCAGAACGCCCGCCAGGGCATCGTCCTCGGGGTCGGGATGCCGGTCGGCCACTTTGCCTTGCCAGAGGACGTTGTCGGTGATCATCAAGCCGCCCGGACGCAGCTTGGGCAACGCCGCCTCCAGCGCCTGGGGATAGTCGTGCTTGTCGATGTCGCAGAAAACGATGTCGAAGGGGCCCTGCTGCCGGGCCAGGCTTTGCAGCGCATTCCCCGCCAGCATCTGGGCCCGGGGCCGCACTTTGCCCTTGAGCAGCCACCTGGAAGCCCTCTCCAGGTTCTCCCGCTTGTACTCGGTGAGGATGATCTCGCCCTGCTCATCCATGCCTTGGGCGAACCAGTAGGCCGAATAGCCGAACCCTGATCCCAGTTCCAGCACGCGGCGGGCGCCGGTCAGCAGCGCCATCTGGGTCAGGATACGGCCCACCAGAGGTCCCACGATGGGGAAATCCTGGTCGGAGGCGTAGGCCTCCATCTCATGAAGGACTTCATCGCGCTCTCCCGCTCGTTGCTCCAGATAGTTCTCGACAGCCGCATCAACAATCTGCATATCCCGCATGTTGGCACGTTCAGCGGCAGGCGGGCAAACGGACGAGTGCCGCCGGTCATAAGTTCTGAGCCAGGGCCCTCCGTTCTTGTCCCTGACAGGGACAGACTGGCCAGCCCAGCGACCGTGTTTAAAGTCAAAGTCCGGGCTCGCTGAAGAGGGTGTCGCAAAAGTGCAGCCCGAACCAGTCGCAAAGCGTCTCGAAAAGCACTTTCTTGCTCTTTGAGAACCCCGAAGGGGTGCAATTCGTTAGCCCAGGGTACAGCGAGGGCGCGAAGCGCGTGAGCGGCACCCTGGGTAATGGAAGCACCTCTAAAGAAACCCCGAAGGGGTGGAATAACGAGCCGTTCGAAGTGTCATGTTGAAGACTTTTGCGACACCCTCTGAAGGCGAGCGACACCCTGGGTTTCAGACTTGTTGGCCACCTAGTTGCCCTAGGGCACAGCCAGGCTTCGGAAGTCGGTGGGTGAAAGGTCGGTCCACTTGCGGAAGGTGCGCTCGAAGTGGCGCAGATCGCCGAAGCCGGACTGGTAGCAGGCTTCGGTAATGGAGGAGTCGCCTTGCAACAGGATGTCGATGCAGTTGCGCAGGCGCACCCGCTGCAGGTACTGAGTGAAGCTCATCCCCACCTTCTCATGGAAGTAGCGGCAGAAGTAGCTTCTCTCCAGGGCTGCGACTTGGGCAGCGTCGCCGAGGGAGATCTTTCCTTCGAAGTGCTCCTGGATGTAGGCGTCAATGCGCCGAAGCCGGTCGTAGTATTTGAAGGCGTAGTCGTTTGCCGCACCGGGCAGGCGCAGGGTCCAGCAGTTGTCGGGTCCGATCGATTCTTCCTCCTCGCATCCGGGCAGCAACTCCAGTCCCAGCAGGGAACTGCCGTCGTCGAGAAAGTCCTGATGACGGACTGAGGCCTTTCCCGCCAAAGCCGAGCCGGCCGAGATCGACACCTCACCCCTGACCCTTCCGGCTTCGCTCGGGCACTTCAAGCAAATGCCTTTCGGGCTCACATTGACGACCGCGACCTTGACCCAATCTGCTGACGAGGTCTTGATCTCCACCTCTATCTCGACTGGTTTTCTCAAATAGCTACGTCTATCACGCCTCATTCGCGCTTCTCCCGATCAGTAGTGTTGTTCGTCGAATTTCGGGCTCGCACGTGGACGGAATCCTGCCGTCTGCGGGTATTGATGCACCCGCCGTGCCAAAACCAGGATCCAGCCATCTCGGGCAGGGATTTGCCCCATTTGGCGGCTACTTGGGCAAGGGTTGGTGGTAACCCTCAAAGGGCTAGTCGAAGCTAACGATTGTTAGGTTTACTTAACACTCAACGGAGAGCGAAGGTTGGGCGCGGCGTCTAACCTCGCACTGGAGCGGTCCGAAGCGGGTTTCGGCGAGTTGTAAAGAATTCCTACAGTTGAGCCGGAGTGCTCGGAGTGCGTTAGTCAGCTTCGGGCACGGTAGGGGTAGTCGCTGAGGGATTCGCGAAAGGGAGGATCTCCTCCGTTGTTGCTGGAGCAGGTATCCATCAGCAGTTCGCACCAGACCAGCCCGATGGCGCACATCTCCCTTTCCGATGACCGCATATGGCTAGGGAGGAAAGGGCGCAGGGCCTTCAGGGTCGTTCTCCATCTCTGCTTCAAGCCGGCGCCCTGCACCAGGCCGACCAGAGGTGAAGGGGGAACGATGTAGGTCCCCTCCTGCATGCTGTACTCGACGAGTTCCAGCTCCTGGAGGAGTTCTTTGCGATCGAGACTACGGGCCCACTCGGTCAAGTCGGGCGTTTCGGAGATGAAGACGCGTACGGTGTTGTGAATGGCTTCACTGGATTCGGCGCTCACGGTTGCTACCCCCCAATGCACTTGGTGTTCGGTCCTTGCTTGCGCTGTTGCTTTCAAACCTGAAGAGGGACTTGAGCAAAGCCTGCTTGGGAAAAAAGGCGAAGGTGTCCTCGGCGCGGTGCCCGACCTGGCCCTCTAACTCCAGGTCCACGTGTGAGGACGAATCCGCAAGTCGGCTTGCGTTCTCGGGATCAACCTGCAAGCGGGCCGCCCTTTGAAGAAAGGAACGGCACCCTCCCCGCAGCGGTTCAGCGTCTACGCTGGCGGGCGGGGGAAAATTCCAGCCGGCCTCCCGCAGGTTGAGGAGGATGGCAGGGTCGTCGGGGTCGTCGGCCAGAGCGGTCTGAAAGGCCTGGTAGGCCAGGGGCCACTCTTCGGAGCCGGCCAGCATTTCGCCCAGGGCGTTCAAAGCCTGGGCCGGCGGGAAGACGCTCAGAAGGCGCAGACAGGCCTGCCGGAAATCGCCTTGGCGCACGTGCAGAGCGGCCATTTCGCGGTGAACGCGGGGAGCGGCTTCCGGGCTGAGGTTGACGAGAAGCGGCAGAGCCTCTTCGCTCTTGCCCAGGCCGATGGCCAACAGCGCCGCGGATCGGCGCAATCCGAAGTCCTCAGGCGCGGCCCGGGTGGCGCGCAGCATGGTGCGCAGACCCTCCTCGGGCTGCCCCAGGGCCACCTGAGCGGAGGCCCAGGCTGTCAGCGTCGGGGCGTCCGCGGGCTCCTCTTGAAGGGCCAGTTGAAGGTGGGCCTGAGCTCTTTTCGTCTCACCCAACTGCAGCCACATCTCGGCCGCCCGCCGGTTTTCTTTCGGCTGCAGGGGCGCAAAGCGGTCAAGACCGGCCAGGATGTGGCGCGCGTCGAGCAGATGACGCGATTGCAGAAGGCTGGCCGCCGTCTCCAGAGCCTCTTGGGCCGATTCGGGCTGCCCTTCAACCATCTGCGTCAGGCGCAAGGCTCCGTTTTGGTCTGCGCTGCCAACAAAGGAGGCCTGGCCGTCCAGACGCTCGATCTGGCGGACGCCCTCGGGCGCCTGCCGTCCCGGCGTCTGGCCTGCTCCGGTCCATTGCAAGGGAGTGGCTTTGCGCACGCAACCCGAGCCTGCGAGCAGGCCCGACAAGGCAAGGAGGGTGAGAATTCGCTGGTGTGAGAGCATGATTCCTCGACTCGCTTTTCTAGTTGGACAGCCCAGGCAAGAAGTCCTTGAAAATCCGGATGACTGCCGGTCCCAGCACCACCACGAAGATGGCCGGGAAGATGAACAGGATGAGCGGGAAGATGATCTTGACGCTGAGCTGGGCCGCCAGTTCTTCAGCCCTCTGGCGCCTCTTGACCCTCAGATCGTCAGCGAAGGTGCGCAGCGAGTCGGCGATGCTGGTCCCGAAATGCTGGGCCTGATGGATGACCGAGGCCAGGGACTTGAGGTCGTCCACGCCGGTCCGTCCGCTCAGGTGCCTGAGGGCTTCGGCCCGGCTCTTGCCCGCGTTGACTTCGAGCACGTAGAGGCGCAGCTCCTGAGCCAGTTCAGGCGCGCTGTTGCCCATTTCCTGGCTGATGCGCATCAATGCCTGGTCGAGGCCCATTCCGGCCTCGGTGCAAATCACCAGCAGGTCCATCATGTCGGGCAGACCCAGTTGAATCCGGCGTTGCCGCTTGGCCACCATGCGCCTGAGAACGATGTCGGGAACCGCCATGCCCAGCAGCAGCGAACCCGCCACGGCCAGGATGGGATTGGTCCAGAGCACGCCCGTGACGACGCTGAGCAGCAGGAGAAAGCCGGCCAGCAGCACCCTGATTCCGTAAAAGAGAAACACGGCCTTCTTGCGCCTGAAGCCCGCATAAACCAGCTTTCGTCTCTCTTTGGCCAGATCCTCGGGAGAGCGCCTCAGCATTTCTCCCAGCGGAGCCAGGATCTTTTCGGCCTGCTCCGTCCACTTGTGATCCTCCTGGCCCCCGATGGCTTCGGCCGATCCGGCCATGACCCTGCGCCTGACATCGACGCGGGTGCGCACCAGCGCCCAAATGACGAGGAAGAAGGCTAGCGAAAGGAAGGCGAAGATGATGAATGCGAAGATCGGTTGATCAAACATGATGTTTCCTCGTTTTCCTCACACTTCGATTCGGATCATGCGCTTGATGACCAGGTATCCGATGACCTGCAGAATGATGGCGGCTGCGATCATCTGGTGACCCAGGGGATCGGTGAACAGGCGAGACATGTAGTCGGGGCTGAGCAGGGAAAAGAGCACCGCCGCCACCGGAGGCAGGGCGCACAGGATGTACATCGACATCCTTCCTTCGGCCGTGAAGACCTGCACCTGACGCAGCAGCTTGAAGCGCTCCCGCATGACATTGGCCAGGTTGTCGAGCATCTCGGCCAGGTTGCCCCCCGTCTCCAACTGGATGCACAGCAGAGTCGTGAAGATGGCCACGTCGGGCAAGGGCACCCTGCGTTGCAGGTTCCCTAGTGCTTCGTCCAGCGGCATGCCCAGATTCTGCTGCTCGAAAGTGGTGCGGAATTCTTTGGCAAGAGGGTCGGGCATCTCGGTCGCGATCAGGCGCAAAGCGGCGGAGAACGCGTAGCCGGCCCGCACTGCCCGCGAGAGCATGGCAATGGCTTCCGGGAAGGTCTCCTCAAAGGCGCGGAAGCGCTTGCTCCTTCGAACCGAGACGTAGACGAAGGGAACCGCGCAGGCCCCCACCGCCACTATAGGAGCCACAAAGGTCGGCACGGGCAGGATGAGCATCAAAACGGCGGCGGCCAAGCCGCAGAGAATCGAAAGTCCAAACAGATTCGAGGGCCTGATGTCGAGTCCCGCCTGTTGAACGTAGAGGCTGGTCTTCTCCCGCAGTTCGGCCAAGCCCGCAATCTTGCCGATAAAGCCGGCATTGTCCTGCCGGCGCAGCAATGCCTCCACGGCCTCCTGAGTACTGTCGCCCAGCTCCTCGCGCATCCCGGTCAGGCGTTGTTCCAGGCGGCGCCGGGCGGGCCATTCGGCGACCACCCGGGTGACCGTCAGAACGAGCCAAAAGACGGAAAGGAATATCAGTCCCAGAGCGATCCATTCGATGATCATCGCCACTTCTCCTTGGCCCCGGCCAAGCCGCTCAGGAACATTTCCTTGGGCAGGCTGACTCCGGCTTGATCCAGCCTTTCCGTAAACTTGGGACGGATCCCCGTGGCCCCGAACCTTCCAAGAACGTTGCCCTCTTCGTCGATGCCCTGGCGCTTGAAGGCGAAGATCTCCTGCATGGTGACTACTTGCCCTTCCATGCCGGTGATTTCTGAAATGCTGACGATGCGCCGGGTGCCGTCGGTCAGGCGGGCCACTTGAATGACCAGGTCGAGAGCCGAGGCAATCTGCTGGCGGATGACGCGGTCGGGAATGTTGAGGTTGGCCATGGAAACCATGGTTTCCAGCCGGCTGAGCGCGTCGCGGGGGCTGTTGGCGTGGATGGTGGTCAGCGAGCCTTCATGACCGGTGTTCATGGCCTGCAGCATGTCCACCGCTTCAGCTCCGCGCACCTCGCCCACGATGATGCGGTCGGGCCTCATGCGCAGGGCGTTGATGACCAGTTCGCGCTGGCGCACGGCTCCCTTGCCCTCGATGTTGGGAGGACGCGTCTCCAGGCGCACCACGTGGCTCTGGTGCAGTTGCAGTTCGGCGGCGTCCTCGATGGTGACGATGCGCTCGCCTTCTGGAATGTATCCCGAAACCACGTTGAGCAGGGTGGTCTTTCCGGCGCCCGTCCCGCCCGAGATGAGCACGTTGAGCTTGGCGGCCACGCAGCTCCGCATCAGATCCAGCATTTGCTGCGTCAGGGTCTTGTTGCGCAGCAAGTCTTCGGATTGCAGCGGGGTCTGGCCGAAGCGGCGGATGGAGAGGGCGGGGCCGTCCAGCGCCAGCGGCGGAATGATGGCGTTGACGCGCGAGCCGTCGGCCAAGCGGGCGTCCACCATGGGAGAGGACTCGTCGATGCGCCGCCCCACGCGGGAGACGATGCGGGTGATGATGCGCATCAGGTGTTCGTCGTTGTCGAAGCGGCTGTCGACCTTCTGCAGCCGTCCTCTTTTCTCGATAAAGATCTGCCCTGAGCCGTTGACCAGGATATCCGAGATCTCCTGATCGGCCAGGATGGGCTCCAGCGGACCCAGTCCGAAAAACTCGTGCAGGATGTCCTCGGACACCTTCTCCCGCTCGGTGCGGCTGAGCGGCGTCCGCTCTTCGATCATGATGCGCCGCACCACACCGCGAATCTGGTCCCGGGCTGTCCCTTCATCCAGCCTCTCCAGACGTTCCAGGTCGATCTGGTCGAGGATCTTGGCGTGCAGATCGTTCTTGACGCGGCTGTAATCGGCCTGCAGCGATTCGTTCTGAAAGGTATCGGTCGAGGGATTCATTTCGAGGATCCTCCTCCCAGGAATCCGAACAAGCCGCGGCGCCCGGCCTGCGGCTTGATGCCCGTTAACTCGATGGCCATTTGGGAATAGTGGTGGGCCAGTTGCGAGTGGTTGAATTGCACCAGCGGGCGGCCCGAGTGGATGGCCTCCAAGCAGCAACGGTAGTCGTTGGGCAAGGTGAAGTCGATCTTGCGTTCCAGGGTCGATTCAATCTCCTTGAGCGTGATGGAGGCTTTCTTGTCATCCCGGTTGAGGACCAGCCGCACCCGCTCGTCTTCGGGTGAGACTCCTACGAACTCGAGTACCTGCCGGGTGCGCCAGAGCGTGGTCAGTTCGGGTGTAAGGACGATCAGCAGACGTCCGTCATTGGTGAAGACCTGTTCCAGAGTCTCCTCGCCCAGAGGACTTCCCAGGTCGGCCACGGCGTGTGAGAAGGCTTCCCGAGCCGTATACAGAAGGCGTCCAACCGGACGGGGATCGCGGGCATTGGAGGCCAAAAAGTGACGGGGGCCGGCCAACAGAGAGATCTGGCCGCGCTTGCCCATCAGGCTTTCCAACATGACGGGATCCAGCCTGTCTCCGGCCTCCAGGGCGTCGGAAATGGTGTAGCGCGGATTGACGTCGAGATAGGTGGCGGCGTCTCCGATGGGCTGGCTGAAATCGATGAGCGAAACGTTGGTCGAGGGGAGCTGGGCGATGGAAGCAGCCAGGTTGATGGCCACCGAAGTGGCTCCGGCTCCGCCTTTGGCCGAGGTCACGGCATAAAGCTCCCCTTTCTGCTCGGGAGGCGAATCGGCGCTGTGACGCTCGCGGCGGTAGCGGTTGAGCGCCTCATTCAGAACCGCTGTGTGGACCGGAAGCGGCAGGAATTCGCGGGCTCCCATCTGGACGGCCTTGATGATCCACTCCGAAGAGGTCGAGTCGGCAGTGGCCAGAACCCGCACGCCGTCCAGGTTCTGCTTGAGGGTCTCGATGAAGGAAACCGACTTCTCTTCGGCGTCGAAGTCGATCAGCACCACTTCGGGCCGGGCCTGCTGCAGACGCCGGAGGAGGCTTTGGGGATCCAAGTGTGTCCATTCGCCGACGAGCAAGGCCACTTCTGCCCCTTCGCAAGCCTCGGCCTCGCCGCGCAGACGTTCTGCGCTGCGGCTGTCGGGCGCCAGAATGGCCAATCGGATGACACTCATGGAACAAATCCTCGCTTAATCCTAAGAGGCCGGCTGAACCAGGCGCACGGGTACGGCGAAAGGACCGATTTGGGGATTGCCGTCGTCGCCTACCGGACCGCCGCCCCCATCGCCGCTGTCGGCGGTGCACGGAGTGACGTTGATGACGCGGGCTTCCACGCCATCGCCTTGCACGCCTTCTACGAAGAGCAGCGCGAATCCCGCCACACGCAAGGTTACGTTGGCTCCCTTCTCTCCCAGTTTGGCGCCCGGACAGAAGCTGGTGCCGGGACACCCTCCCGGGTCGGGTGCGTTGCAGACGTCCCATATGGGCGCCACCACCAGGGAACGGCTGGTGTCGCGGCAGCCCGGGTCATAACAGAAGTTACTCTCGTTGAAGGTGTCAGGTTCCTCGCCGATCAGATCCGCCACGCCCTGCTTGGTGGGACCGACCATGTTTCCCGGCTCGACATCGTAACATGCCCCGCAATAGATTCCGTTCAGAGAGCATGTGCCGATGGCCTCGCGGTAATTGTCTCCGCCCGGGCCGGCGCCCAACTGGATGGAGTAAAAGAGGCCAGGCTCCAAAGCTTTCGCGGGTTGAGTGGGCCGAACCAACTTGAGCACGCCGAAATTATCCTTGGCATGCTGTGTCACGACTCCGTTGTTGATCAGAAGCTGGTCGGCCAGAGCGGGATTAAAGTCTGCACCGGGGCAGACATCGCAGATGTCCGATCCCTCGGGCAACAGAACCGTATTGGGGACGATCCAGGGTTTGACACAGTTGGCCCCGCCCGCAAACTCTGACGCCTCGGCCGTCGCCGTCACCCCGATATCGGCATCCATTATGCCCAGTACACTGCCGAAGATGGAGGTCTCGGTGCGGTCGATGGTTACCGTAACCTGCCGGGTTGCAGTGTTGACGCTGACTCCAATCTCCGCGTCTTGGATGGCTATTCCCCGGATGTCCTGGTCCAAAGCCAGGTTGCGCGCCACGGCTTCGGCCTGCGCGGGCTGTTCATCGGCGGGATTGATCACGAAAGTGAAGGCGCCGGCCACCGCCGAGGCGTCGGCGATGCGCTGGGCTGTGGTACGGGTGGAATAGAAAACGCCCGCGTCCACGGCCAGTGCCACGAATCCGATCAGGGCCACCAGCACCAGGGCCACCACGACGACCACGTAGCCTTCTTGACCCGGTTGTTTTGGCGCATTTTTATTCATTTCTTATCTCCCTTTTTCGAGTCAAACTTCTGAACATCGAGGAACTTGTCTGGAAAAACCGGCATCTCCGGCATCTCTCCCGGCGCGGTGGGCTGGACGATGCGCGGGGTCACCAGCACCAAAAGTTCCGTGCGCGACCGGTCCACCGTTTGGCTGCGGAAGAGCTTGCCCAAGACCGGGATGTCGCCCAGTACCGGTACCTTGGACGCGATTTTAACCATGCGGTCGTCGATCAGTCCCGCGATGGCAAAGCTCTGTCCGTCGCGCAGCACCACCTCGGTGTCGGCCCTCCGGGTGGAAAGGGCCGGGATCAGAAAGCCGGCGACATTAAGGGCGTTGGCGAAATCGAGCGCACTCACTTCAGGGGCCACCTTGAGCTTAATGGTGCCGTCGTCGCGAAGATCGGGTGTGAACTTGAGGCGGACCCCGAATTCCTTGAAAACGATGGTCACTGCGTTGCCTACAGCTCCGGACTGGATGACGGGGAAGGGAAATTCGCCGCCCGCCAAGAAACTGGCCTCCTTGCCGTTGCGGGCCAGAATGTTGGGCTCGGCCAGGATCTGCAGAAGATTCTTCTGCTGCAGAGCCCGAATGGACGCGCCCAGATTGATGTCGGGCCTGAAGATGAAGATGTTGAGCAAATCGGTGAGCCCGAAGCTGGCTGGAGTTCCCCGCAACGGGTTGCCGATGCCGCCGCTGACGAGGCTGGGCGCGTCCAGGTCGCCGGCTTGATCCACTTCCGCGGGCACGGCTCCCACGTTGCCCAGAGGCGCACTGAATTGTTGGGTGCCGATGGTGCCGATGGTATTGCCGGCGCCCGTACTGATGATCGTTAAGCCGAACTGTTTCAAGGCCGCCCGATTGACTTCGGCGAAGCGCACCTGCAAGAGCACCGTTTCGTCTCTCTCGCGCACCGCCACCAAGTTGACTACGTCAGGCGAAAAGGTCTGGGTGAGCGACGTCATCTGCTCGGCCACAGCTTCCGAGGAAACCACGCCGCTCAATACCAGCGAGGAGGCCGCTTGGCGAAGTTCGACCTCTTCGGAAGGGAAGAGGCGATTGAGCATCTCCCGCGCCTCCGGCACGTTCAGTTCGACATCCAGATCGTAGGCTACGGCCTCCTCGTTTTGGTCCCATAGCAGCAGCGTGACGCTTCCGGGCTTCAGGCCGTGAATCAGCACCTGTCGTACGGAGAGAACGCTGGCTGAGGCCACCAGGGGGTCGGATATGGAAACCCGGCGCAACTGGCGGGGCGAGTTGAGCACCAGAGATTTGCCCACCAGGACACGCAGGCGCTCTCCCCTGCGAGGGGCCGGCGCGCCTTCTTGCGCCAGCGCTACAGAACCGAAGGCGTCCTGCGACATCATCATGATCAGGAGTGCGAGCAAGGTACGGGCGACAAACTTCATGACTTTTCTCCCCGGAGAAACGGACGGCGCGAATGCGGACCCGCCGCAAAAGCCAACTCTGATCCGGCTTTTGTCGAGGGTCTCGCTTCGGGTCAGCGCGAATCCCCGTCCGATTGTTTCTGCGCCTTCCCTTTATCGTTCGCTTTCTCTTGGAACTGTAGCGTTTCGCGGTTGGCGCCTGTGATCAGTTCCACTTCGAAAGTCCGCGGGGGCGGCGGAGCAGCCACTGCCGGCTCAGGTTTTGGCTTGGGCGTGGAACGTACCAGGCGGCTCTGCGGGACCACTCTCCGGGGTTCTTCCTTCTTCTCCCCTTCGTACAGAACCCGCTTGTGAACGGCTTGCTGGGGATCCTTCTCGTGGTCGAGCGGATTGCGCAGCGCCAACTGGATTTTCCCGTCGTTGGCGGCCAAAGCCAGCTTCTGAGCATCTTCCGGAGTGACCAGCAGAGTGATGACTTGAACCCGCTGAGCCGCTCCCTCGGCGGCGTGCTCTATATTCTGGCCGGCGGCCAGCACCTTGACGTTCTCGAGTATGACCCGCGACATCTCGATATTGCGCTGCTCGGTGGGCGAACCGCTGAGGATGACGTCCACATGAGTGCCGGGCAGCACGAAACCGGCCACGCCGATCACTTCATCGACTTTCACTGAAACCGCCCGCATGCCGTTCGGAATGGTGGAAACCAATCCGGCCCCGGCGCCTTTGGCAGCCAACTTCGATTCCAAGAGGGGCTCGTTGGACTGAATGGGCAAGACCACGCCACGCTCCACAACCTCTTCGATTTTGGAAAAGCTGCCCTCCATGGCCATGTCTTTGGGCCAAGCGGCGAGCCTCACATGATGGCTGTCGAGCATGGTGCCAACCGGAATATCCTGGCTGGCCACCACCACGAGGATTTCGTTTTCGTTGGCCGTCAGCCGGGCCTGGAGCTGACGGTAGACCAAAAACGTGGCCAAAGCGGCCAGTACCAGCGCCACCACGGCCGTAATGAGCAGTTTGATTCGACTCATGATTCCACCTTTGTGTTCATCTCAGTACAGATTTCGAAAGACGCCGACTCCTGTAACGGTAACCGGCCCTCCGGCCAGGGTTGTGCCCCCCGGCGTGATCAGGTCCACGGAGTATGAAACCGTTACCACCGAAACTCCCATTTGACGGGCGCCTACGGTCACGAATTGCTCTTGGTCAACCGAAACGTCGCCCGCCGTCACGGCCAGTCCTCGGTCAGTGCAGTAATCGACCACCGCATCTTGGATCGTGGTCGGTGAGGCATCGGGATTAGAGGAGTCGATGTTGTTTTTGGGCAGGGAGGAAATCCGCGCTCCCTCTCGAGCCGCGTTCTGGAGAATCTGGTAGGTGTTTAGGAGCGTCCCCAATTCGACGATGGTCAAAACGATGACCAGGAATAACGGCAGCATAAGCGCCAGTTCGACTGCGATGGCTCCTTTTTGGCCACCGTCACGGACTGGTCTCGTTGCGCATGGTAGAGCCCGCGTTGAGAGTGATTGTGGCATCGGAAAACATCGAAAGAGTTATGACGTTGTAATCATAGGAGACGGTAACCTCAGTGGCGGTGTCGCCGCTGGGCGTCGTCGCCGGGTTGACGCTGATGGAGGCGCCTTGAATGCCGTTGGACGCCAGAAAGCGCTCGACTTCGGCCTGCACAGCCGCCGACGAAGGCAGGGTGCTGGTTCCGGCGGTGGGCGCGATGGCAAGGCGCGCACCTTCTCTAACAGCGTCGGTCATGGTCTGGTAGACGCTGACGATTCGTCCCATCTCCATGATCCCGAAGAGTATCACGAAGAAGGCGATGAGAACCAAAGCTCCCTCGACTGTGGAAGTGCCGCGTTCGTTTCGGTTCCGGTTGTATGGCATGGCGATCTTCATTCACCAGGCGGCCGAGTCACTCGGCCGCCTGGTGCTCACTGGCATCACCCAATGACTAGGGAGTCAGGGCATCGATCAGGTCCTGGAAGACCCCGGTGATGGCCTGGCTGATGTTGGGGGCGGCCGTCGCGACGGCGATGGCGACCAACACCAACATGACAGCGTACTCGGCGGTGGTAACGCCGCGCTCGTCATTGGAAAGCCTGGCTAGCAGCAGTTGAATCAATTGCATTTTCTTAACCTCCAAAATTCTCGATTCAATCTTAACACTTTCGCCTCCCCTGAGGCGTGATCAACTCTACAGCGGCTGCCTTCTCTTGGCTGGGCAGTAATTGATTAGAATGCGGCGAATGTTGACCGCGATGCGGCGAATATTGACATTTCACTTTTG
>DATIPQ010000026.1 GCA_035471785.1 Acidobacteriota bacterium | reverse complement strand
TACTCGTGGACGATGTTGAGTCCCGCGATGCCCAGGTCGGTGACTCCTTCCTCGACATATTCCGGAATATCGTCGTCGCGCAAAAAAAGCAGATCCAGCGGGAAGTTGGTGCAGGTGGAGAAGAGCCGTCCGTCGTAGTATTCGAACTGCAGCCCCAGCGAACGCAGAAACTTGCGCGAAACCTCGGCCAGGCGTCCCTTGCGCTGCAAGGAGATTTTCAGATGATCGCCGTCCAGCTTGATGCTCATGTCTTCTTTCTGTGCGATGGATCTTCTAGTCGTTTGAGGCCAGCTTGTTCAGCATGGCGCGGTAGCCGCCTTCTCCGTGATTGACCCAGTGAGCCACGCGGGTGATGGTGGCGGTGGAGGCTCCGGTCAGCTCGCTGATGCGGCGGTAGGGTATGCCCTGGTCCACCAGCCGGGCCACCTGCCAGCGCTCGGCCATGGCCTGCAATTCGGTCAGGGTGCACAAGTCCCGGAAGAACAAGGCGCACTCCAGGGAGTCCGTAAGCCCGCAGATGGCTTCGAAAAGCTCCCAAAGCTCCCTGTTCCGGTCCAGTTCGCGTTCCATCGGTTTATCGAGTTAGTGTTTTATCACGTTAAAACGTACGGGTCAAGGCCTTCTCTCCGGGGACCGCCTTAAAGGGCCTTCTGTCGCTCGCTTCCAGGGGACGCCGGCGCACCCCCCCCTGAGCCTTACTCGTCAAGAACGAAGGTCACTTTCATATTGACCCGCCAGCTCTCGATGCGTCCGCCGTTGACATCCACCGACTGCTCGTTGATCCAAGCGCTCTTAATGTTCTTGAGCGTCTTTGAAGCCCGTGCGATGCCTTTCTGGATGGCGTCTTCGAAGCTCTTGTTTGATTGTGCGCTGATTTCGGTAATCTTTGCGACTGACATGAAATCGCTCCTTATGCCGTTCTATTTTCAGGCGTTGCGCCTGTTTTCACTTCTCTTAGAGCTGAAGCAAGTCTCATGCCAGTCGCTGGGGCGGGGTAATGCAGCCGATTGGCCTTCTTCCGCCTGCCGCCAGGAGATAATTCCCTAGGGAAAGATTTGCCTGGACAGGCGTGGGGACGGCATCGTTGCCTGGAAATCCTGTCGGCTTCCAGCTATGGCAAGTGGCCAACAGCTTCACACACCGAGTGGCCACGCTCAAAGTCCTGCCTGCTCTCGGCGGTATGGAGCCGCTCGTTAGTTCTTGCCCCTTTCGCCGATCATCTTGAACCATCCTGCCAACTTGGCGTGACAGGTACCAGAATTCTCTGGACCGCTGCAAACCTGCTGGGCTATGCTCGGGACTTCGCGGAAAGGCTCTTATGCGCATTGCAACGCTCTTTTTGGGACTCTTGGTGGCTGCCACTGTCCTGTTGTGGGCGGGCGTTGAGGGAACTCAGGAAAGGGCTGATCCGCTGGCCGCGATGGGCATGAAAGTGAGCGAGGGGGCCGCGGCCGGATATGTGGAAGACCGCGCCTGCGGCATCTGCCACCGCCAGATATTCGACTCCTACCAGGAAGTCGGCATGGCCCGCTCCTTCATGCGTCCGCGGCGGGAGGAGAGCATCGAAGACTTCAGCCAGCCCTTTCACCATGTCCCCTCGGACCGCTACTACCAGATGTCCTGGAACGGGGAACGTCTGGTCTTCCGCCGCTACCAGCGGGACGCGCAGGGGCAGCCGATCAATGAGATCGAGATTCCCGTCGATTGGATACTGGGCTCAGGGCACACCTCGCGCACCTACCTCTTCCGCACCGGGTCGGGAGAGCTCTATCAGTTCCCGCTGGCCTGGTATTCGCAGACTTCCAGTTGGGGCATGGCGCCCGGATACGACCGGCCCCGACACTTGGGCTTGCAGCGCTTGGTGCGCCGCGAATGCATGTTCTGCCACAATGCCTATCCCGACGTGGAGGAGGGCAGCGACCAGGACGAGCAGATGCACGTCTTTCCCGCCACTCTGCCCGAGGGGACGGGATGCCAGCGCTGCCACGGACCGGGAGCCGGGCACGCCCGCAAAGCGCTGCGGGGCGAAGCCACCGAAAGCCTGCGGACCGCCATCGTGAATCCTGGACGCCTGGAGCCTGCAAGGCGCGACGAAATCTGCTACGGATGCCACCTGCAGCCCTCGGTCGGCTTGCCGGGGATTCGCCGCTTCGAACGCGGAACCTACTCCTTCCGGCCCGGCCAAAAGCTCTCTGACTATCAAGTCTTGTTCGACATCGAGGAAGAAGGCAATCCCCGCTCTGAGCGTTTCGAGATCAACCACCATCCCTACCGGCTGCGCCAAAGCGCCTGCTTTCTCGAGGGCCAGGGAAAGCTCAGTTGTCTGACCTGCCACGACCCTCACCGCAAGGTGCCGGCGGCACAACGCGCCGCCCACTATCGCGAGGCCTGTCTGAGCTGCCATTCGGGCGATGAGATGGCCTCGCTGGAAGGACATGCTTGCTCCTTCGCTTCCCTCGAGCAGGCCGACTGCGTGAGCTGCCACATGCCACGCCGACGCACCCAGGACGTCATCCAGGTGGTAATGACCGACCACCGCATCCAGCGCCGTCCGGCCCCGCAGCAGGAGCGGCTCGCTCCCCTGCAGGAAGCCACTCACACCGTCAGCGATGTCGACTTCTATCGTCCCGAGCACGCGCCCCCGGGAAATGAGGGGCAGGTCTACCGGGCCGCAGCCGTCCTCAAGACCGGCACACGCGCCTCCGACGCCTTTCTCGATCAGTACCAAAAGCTGCTGGGCATCACAGATCCCTCCCACGCTCAGCCTTTCTTGCAGGCGGTTCCCGAGTTTCTGCGCCGCGGCCAGTTCGAGCAGGCCCGCCAACTGATCTCGGCCGCCCAGGAAAAGGATCCCGGCAACGTCCAGGCCCTGGGTCTGCAAGGAGCCCTGGAGGGGCGCGCGGGCAACCTGGAAGAAGCCATCACCAAGCTGCGGCAGGCTCTTGAGGCGCAGCCCGGGGATTGCCGCTTTCGCTATAACTTGGGCCGTTTTCTGCGGGCCGCCGACCGCCCGCAGGAAGCCGTCACCCAACTGCGCCTGGCCACCGTGTCCTGTTCCAACCTGGCCATCGCCTACCTTCACCTGGGCTTCGCGCTGGAGGAAACGGAGCAAGCCGAAGAAGCCATAGCGGCCTATCGCCGCGGGCTGGCCGTGGATCCTTCCCTGGAGAGACTCTATCTTGCCCTGGCCGAGGTCTTGGCGGCGCAGGACCAAAAAGTCGAGGCCAGCCGCTATCTCAGCCATGCAGCGCGCATCCTGTCCGAGTCGCCGCAACTGACCGAGGCCGCCAAGAAGCTCGGCGGGCAGGACAACTAAGAAACCCGCGGAATTCACCCACGGTCCGAGAAAAAATAGCCGTTCATTAAAAAAAAAATCGGCCCGGACTTGATTTCTACATTGTAAAATTATACGATGTAGAAATGCCAGCCGAAGAAAGCAAAGAGAGCAAGCCAGACGAGCCGCTTTTGGGGTCCTTCGAAGAACTGGTGCTGTTGGCCGTGGCCCATCTGGGCGGACGGGCTTACGGCATGCAGGTGCGGCGCGAGATCGAGCGTCGGTCGGGACGCTCGACTGCTATCGGAGCGGTCTACGCCACATTGGACCGGATGGAGGACAAGAGCTATCTGGCCTCCTGCCTGGCGGAGACGGCCAAGGAACGGCGGGGACGGGCGCGCAAGTACTACGCCTTGCAGCCGCAGGGGGCTCAGGTGCTGCTGAGGGCCCAGAAATTGCGGCGCCAGATGTGGGGAGAACTCGACTTGGCCGCCCTGCGCGACACCGCGGAGGCCGAATCATGAGCGGTGAGGCCGCCGGGAAGCGGCATGAGAACCGGACAGTTCCTCCGCGCCTGGCGTCCTGGCTGGTGGAACGCTGTTGGCCGAAGCCCGACGGCGAGGCCGTGGCCGGCGATCTGGACGAGGAATTTCTGCTCTACGTGCGTCCCCGGCGCGGGGCTCTGCCGGCCCGGGCCTGGTATTGGCGGCAGGCCCTGATGGCGCTGGGCACGGCTCTGAAGCGCCGCTTCTTCTCCAAGCCTCATTCCCTCGTTCATCAATCCAAGTTCCATGGTCCGCCGCCGTTCAAGGGGCGGTCAGGAGGTGCCTTCGTGAGCCGTTTGTTGCAAGATCTTCGTTACGCCGGGCGGGGACTGCGGGCCCGGCCCCTCATCAGCCTGGTGGTCATTCTTACGCTGGCGCTGGGAATCGGCGCCGCCACCTCGGTTTTCAGCGTGGTTCACGGCGTGATTCTCGACCCGCTGCCTTATCAACAGCCTCACCGGCTCATCAAGCTATATCCCGATCAACTGCTTCCCTTCGGCACGCCGGCTGTCCAATATTTGGAAGATCATGCTCAAAGTTTTGAAGTGGCCGGTTGGACGCGCAGTCTTTTCCCCCTCACCGGCCAAGGCGGACCCGAAGACGCCCGCGGCGCGCGGGTCTTCGCCAGTCACTTCAGCCTTCTGGGTGCCCGCCCGGCCCTGGGACGCGCCTTTCAGCCTCAGGACGGACGCCCCGGCGCGCCGCCTGTCGTCATTCTCAGCCATGCGCTGTGGGCCCGCCGCTACGGAAGCGATCCGTCCATCGTCGGCCGCACCATTCTC
>DATIPQ010000025.1 GCA_035471785.1 Acidobacteriota bacterium | reverse complement strand
TGTTGTCATTTCAAGAGCGTAGTGCTATGCTGAGCGGCAAGGCCCTATAACGAAATCAATCAACTGAGGAGCGCGTTGCAGCGGGTTGGGATCGCCGCAAAGTATCGGGCGAAGCCCGAAGACGGCGGTTGCTGGATGGGCGGAACTTGGCCCTCTCAACGCATGATCCCGCATTGTCTGGAGGCTGAACGCCATGCCGGATCGAGAATTGAAACATCCGCGTCCTTTCCTCCTGTCGCTGACGTCGGGCAAGGAAGTCGATGCCAGGGTGGCACGGCCGCAAAACCGTTTCGAGCAAATGACCCTGGGCGACCTCGACCTGGTCGCTCAGGTGAGGGGACTGGAACAGACCGACGAGGCCGAGACCGCCCTGATACTGCCCTACGACCCCCGAGCCCTTCAGGGGCTGGAGCGCAGCTCTGTACGCGTCTTCCGCTACGACGGACGTCGGGGGACGCTGAGGGCGGTCTGGAACTCGGGCATCAATTTGGAACTCGGATACGTGTGGGCCAAGGTTCAACAGCCGGGAACCTATGTGCCCATCGGACTTCCCCGCGACCGTGTCTTGCAGGAAGCCCTCAGGGAGTTGGCTTACCAGCGTTCGCTGCGCGACCTTGAGGACGCCGAGGCAGCCAAGCGTTTCACCTTGCGTTTCTGGGAGCGCTTCTTCAAGGAGCGGGGGAAGGCCTTGCAGCAGGTACGTGCCCTTGCCACCCGTTTCGAGATCGCCACCACCCACGAAGTTCCCCTCGAGGAGTACAACTTCGGGGAAGGCGGCCATCCCGAGCCGTTTCATCTTCCCCGCGGCGAGAGCTTGGATGAGCTGCGGGAGCGTCTGGCCGGTCTGGAGGTGCTGGCCGAGGGACTCCCCGAAGAGCAGCTTTTCAGGCCTCCCGAACTGAGTCCTCGAGGGGGCTCCGCCTGGGCCTTGAATCCGCAAGTGGCCCGCTACGATTTGCTGGAACGCCAACTCAGCGTTCTTGACTTCAAGATCGAGATCTTGCCCCTTTACCCCTGGCTCTTCTCCAAGGACTGGCCGATGTACCAGCATGACATCCGCCACTCCGGCGCGGCCTCGGGCTCGAGTTCGATCAATTCCACCACCGTCGGCCAACTGGCCCAGCGCTTCAAGGTCAACCTGGACGGCCCCGTCAACAGCAAGCCGTCCATCGTCAGCGGCAAGGCCTACATAGGAACCAGCCAGTATGGAGGCGGTTCAGGCGGGACACTCTACAAGATCAACCTCTGCAGCGGCTGCATCGAAGGTCAATTCCCTACCAACGACGCCGCCTTCTACTCCATCAGAGGCATCGGCGGCTCGCCGGCCATCTACAAAGGGAAGGTCTACTTCACCACCGTGGGCGGCAAGGTCTATTGTCTCGACGCCTCAACCATGACCACCAGCGCGCCCCATCCGGCGCCGCTCTGGGTGACCGACTTGAAGAACCCCGATGCGGGCAAGAAACAACCGGTCGACAACCCCAGCGGCGACTGCTGGTCGAGTCCGCTGGTGGTCAACGACAAGGTCTACGTCGGTTCCGGCGAGGGAGAAGACGCCACCTGCTGGGGCTTCGCCTGGTGTCTGGACGCCAACAACGGCCAGGTGCAGTGGCTCTTCTGCACCAACAAGGCCCAGGACATCAACAATCCCGGCAACGAGAACGTGCCCAACAGGATTCCCCGCTCGGCCGCCGTCAGCGATCCGCTGCCCGGCTGGGCCACCGCCGCCGGCTTCAGCCTGATGGACGATCCGCCGGAAACCGGTTCCTCGCCCTGGTCGTCCTTCGCTTACGACTCGGTGCACCAGCAGGTCTACATCGGGACCGGCAACTCCGAATATGCGGGCGGCCTGGGAAGCGCCATCGCACCCGATCAGCGCTACGGCAGCGGCCTCATAGCCCTGGACGCCAACACCGGCGACTTCCGTGGCTTTCACACCTCTCAGCCTGACGACAGTTACCACCCCAACGACAGCGATATCGACTCGCCCGGCGCGCCCACCGTCTTCAGCCGCGGCGGCCAGCGGGTGGTCTGCTACGGGTGCAAGAACGGCTCCTTTTTCCTGCTCGACGCCGGTAACCTCAGCGTCCTGGGAGGAGGCGCCCAGCGCCGTCAACTGCTGGCGCGGGAGAACGGAAGCGGCCATCCGGGCAATCGGGGCAACCCCATTCCAGGTGTGGCAACCGGAGGAGGACTGCAAGAAAACAAGTGGGGCGTGATGGCGACACCCGCCATTCATTATGGGTTGGGCACCATCTATGTCGGTTTGGGGGGCTACAGCGGAGCCGGCGACGGCACCAAGACGCCCTTCATCAGGGCCCTGGACTGGAACAACCTCAACGACGCCTGGCCCACGGCGCTGGGGGGAGACGGCGTGACCCGCTATACGCTGGCTAATCCTCCCGTTTACCAAAGGCCCAAGGAGGCTGCCCTCAGTTCTCCGGCGGTCGTCAACGACGTGGTATTCGTCTCCACTACCGATCCCGACAACAACGATATGTCTCTTTACGCCCTCGACGCCGCCACGGGACTGTGCCTGTGGGCGGCGCCCAAGGTGCCGGGAGGAGGCTGGCCCAACTATGCGCTGGGTCCGGCTGTTTCCGGAGAGTACGTGGCGGCGGGGGCCGGCAGCGCACTTTACATTTACACCCGGCCTTCTACGCCCTGGTGCATTAAACCGCTGCCGTGGTACTGGGAAGAAATCCGCTGGCCTGAGCTGCCTTGGCCTCCGGTAGTGATCGATCGGACGGGCGGATAATTCGAAGAGGGAGAGAATGATGAGCACGCTTCTTGCTCTGGGACTTTTGGTCGGTCTCGATAATCTGCGGGTCGGCATCGGTTTGGGCGCACTCGACCTGAGCCCCCGACGCCGACGCCAAATGGCGCTGGCATTCGGTCTCTTCGAGGCCCTGATGCCGCTGGCCGGCGCCCTGATGGGCGCCTGGCTGGCTAGCGGCCTTGAAGCCTATCTGGGCTGGGTGGGGCCAGCGCTTCTGGGCCTTTGCGCCCTGGTGGTCTTATGGGGCGGCAGGCGGCAGGTGGACGTGAAAGGGGCCCTGTCCGGTTCTGCCTGGCTCTTCGCCTTCCCCTTTGCGCTGAGCATCGACAACCTCTTGGCCGGCAGCGCGGCGGCGGCCTCAGGCATCCCTCTCGGACTGGCATTGCCCCTGATCGGCATCCTCAGCGCCTCCCTGTCGCTGGCAGGACTTTATGGCGGCGCCGCCCTTGTGCGCAGGCTTCCCCTCAAGCGGGGAGCCACCGCCGCCGGAACGCTCATGCTCATGGCCCTGGCGAGTTGGTTCATCCTGCCGTGACCCTTCACGCTCAAACCGACAGCATCGCATTCGACCTGGTGGCGGAAGGACTCTCCTTCCCCACCAGCCTGGCTTTCGACGACCAAGGCGTCCTCTACGTGGCGGAGTCGGGCTTGCCCTGGGACGGAGAGGCCCCCGGGGGCAAGATCTGGCGCGTCCTGCCCCGGGGCGATCGTCAACTGCACGCCCAAGACCTGCGCCATCCGGTCAATGGGATCACCTGGCATCAGGGCCTCCTCTACGTCTCGGAAGGAGGATCTCCCGGCCGCATCAGTCGCATCCTTCCCGGGGGAGAGCGCCAAACCGTCCTGGAGGGACTCCCGGGTCCGGGCAACTACCACACCAACATGGCGGTTTTCGGGCCGGACGGAAAGCTCTACTTCAGCCAGGGAGCCATGAGCAACAGCGCCATCGTGGGACTGGACGCCTACGACCTGGGATGGCTGCGCCAACTCCCCCACCAGCATGACTTGCCGGGGCTGGATATCGAGTTGGCCGGTTTCGACGTCACCACACCCGACCCTTTGGCCGAGGATGGCGCCAAAGCCACCACGGGTGCCTTCGTCCCCTTCGGCACCCCCACGCATGAAGGACAGCGGATTGAGGCAGAGTTGCCCTGCACCGCCGCCGTCATGCGCTGCAATTCCGACGGCAGCGGACTGGAGCTGGTGGCCTGGGGACTCCGCAACGCCTACGGGCTGGGTTTCATCAGCGACGGTACGCTGCTTGCCGTCGACCAGGGAGCGGACGAGCGCGGCTCCCGTCCCATCGGCTCGGCGCCCGACTTACTCTTCCGCGTCCGCGCCGGGGACTGGTACGGGTGGCCCGACTTCATCGGCGGCGAACCGGTCACCGATCCCAAATACCGGCCCCGTAAGGGCCCCCAGCTTCAGTTCGTCCTCAGCAACCACCACGAGTTACCCGCTCCCCAGCCGGCTCTTTTGAGATTCCCGCCCCACTGCGGCGCGCTCAAGTTCGACCAGATACCTGAGGGCGGCTCCCGCTGGCCCGGTCACTTGCTGGTGGCTCTCTTCGGCGACGAGGTGCCCATGACGGCCCCCGAGGGTCCTCGGGCGGGACGCTGCCTGGCGCGGGTCGACCCCACGGACTGGAGCCTCCACCGGCTTCCCGCCCTTCCCCTGCACCGTCCCATCGAGGTCCGCTTCGCCCCCGGCGAACCCTGCCCTTACGTTCTCGACTTCGGCTTCTTCGAGATGGAAGCCGGCGCCGCCCTCAACGCCAGAGCCAAGTCGGGCCGCATCCTGCGTTTGGCAGGATTCTGATTCCTCAAGAGCGGCGGGATCAGCCCCCCATGCCGCCGACCGCCAGTTAGCGCTAAGCTGCTAGGTGGCCAACAAGCTCACACACGAATCAAGTTTCAGCGACCGCGCTCAGGCTGAAGGCCCAATGCTCTCGGCGGTATGAGGCTGCTCGCTACTTCGCCAGCCCCCTCCTTCGCCAAGGCTTCGGAGGGCAGGCAGCGACTGTGTTAGAAGTCAAGTCCGGGCTCGCTGAAGGCGAGCGATTCGCCAGCCCAGGGTCAGCCCCGGCGAGCGCCAGCGAGACGGCGGCGCCACCC